>NZ_JADLQN010000008.1 GCF_015477835.1 Nocardia higoensis
AAACTGTTCCTGCACTTCTTCGAATCCCCCGCCGAGATCCTCGGCGACAACGGCAAGGTCGTCGGCCTGCGCACCGAACGCACCCAACTCGACGGCACCGGCAACGTCAAAGGCACCGGCGTGTTCACGGACTGGGACATCCAAGCCGTCTACCGCGCCGTCGGCTACCTCTCGCAGGCCGCGCCCGACCTCCCCTTCGACGAATGTACGGGCACGATTCCGAACGAGGCGGGCCGCGTGCTCGCGGAATCGGCGGATGCGGGCCGGTTCCTGCCCGGCGTCTACGTGACCGGCTGGATCAAGCGCGGCCCGGTCGGCCTGATCGGTCACACCAAGGGCGACGCCAACGAAACAGTGGCCTGCCTGCTCGACGACCGGCCACACCTGGCTCCACCCGCTGAGCCCGATCCCGCCGCTGTCGTCGATCTCCTCACCGCCCGTGGGATCGCCTTCACCACCTGGGACGGGTGGTACCGCCTGGACGCGCACGAGCGTTCGCTGGGCGAGCCGGAAGGCCGCGAGCGGGTCAAAGTCGTCGAGCGCGCGGACATGCTGCGCGCGAGTCTGGTCGGCGGGGGTGTGCGATGACCGCTGCGCGCGTGTACTGCGTGGTATCGGGTAAAGGGGGCGTCGGAAAGTCCAGTGTCACGGTGAATCTCGCGGTCGCTCTGGCTGGGCGCGGGCTTCGGGTCGGCGTGCTCGACGCCGACGTGCACGGGCATTCGGTGCCCGCGCTGCTCGGGATCACCACCGCCCCCGCGCTCGTCGACGCGAAGATGGTGCCGCCCGTCGCTTTCGGCGTCGCCGTGATGTCGGCGGGCATGTTCGCCGAGGACAATGCCCCGCTCGCCTGGCGCGGCCCGCTGCTGCACGGGGCGCTGCGTCAGTTGGTCGCCGACGTGGCCTGGGGGGAGCCGGACGTGCTGCTGATCGACATGCCGCCGGGCACCGGCGATATCGCGCTGTCGCTGGCCCAGCTGCTCCCCGAGGCGGAGCTGCTGGTGGTGACGACGCCGCAGCGCGCGGCGGCGCGCATCGCCGAGCGCTCGGGCGCGATGGCAGCCCGGACCGGGCAGCGGGTGGCGGGCATCGTGGAGAACATGGCCTGGTACGAGGCGCCCGACGGCAGCAGACAGGAGCTCTTCGGTGCGGGCGGCGCCGCGGCGGTGAGCCACGCGCTGACCGGTCTGCTCGGTGCTCCCTGCCCGGTACTGGGGCGGATTCCCTTCGATCCGGCGGTGGGCGCGGCAGGCGACGAGGGCACGCCGATCGTGATCGCCGACCCGAGCTCGCCCGTGGCGTCGGCCTTCGACGAGTTGGCCGGCGCGCTACGAGCGGACCGTCGTGGACTGACCGGGATGTCGTTGCCGGTATCGGTGGCCACCACGGCGGGGCGTGGCGACGGATGCGGCCGGGCGTCGTCGTGCTCGCTGCCCGCGGCCGGATAATCGGACCATGACCCTGCCGCCCGGAACACCCGACCTGGAGGTCCTCGACCTGCTGGTGTCGGTGGCCGAGCTGGGCAGTCTCGGCGCGGCGGCGCGCAGGCACGGCATCACCCAGCCCGCGGCGAGTATGCGGGTCAGCGCTTTGGAGCGGCGGCTGCGATTGACACTGGTGGATCGCGGCCCGACCGGGTCGGTGCTCACCGATGCCGGCCACGCCGTCGTCGGACAGGCCAGGCGGTTGCTGGTCGCCGCGGGGGAACTGATGGCGGAGGTGGAGGGGCTGCGCGCGGTCGGCGCGGCCAAACTGCGTATCGCCGCCTCGAAAACCATTGCCGACCATCGTGTTCCGTACTGGCTGGCGGCCCTGCGGACCGATCGGCCGGAGGTGGTGGTGTCCCTCGAGGTGGAGAATTCGGCACAGGTCGCGATGCTGGTCCGCGACGGAGCCGCCGACCTCGGTTTCGTCGAGGGCCCGCATCCGCCCACCGGGTTGAGCAGCCGGGTGCTCGGTGCGGACGAACTGATTGTGGTCGTGGCCCCGGGGCATCCGTGGGCGTCCCGGGCCCGGCCGGTGACTCTGCGCGAGCTGGCGCGGACCGCGCTGCTGTGGCGCGAGCCGGGTTCGGGCACCCGGGACACCGTGTGGGATCTGCTCGCCGCGCAGGCGCCGCTCGCCGGACCCGCCGCCGAACTCGGCTCGGCGGCGGCCATCGTGGCCGCCGTGGAGTCGGGCATGGCGCCCGCGGTGCTCAGCCGGCTGATCGCCGCCCCCCATCTGGCCGCGGGGACCCTCGTGGTGGTCCGCACGGCCGAGCCGGACAAGCTCACCCGCAAGTTCCGCGCGGTGTGGCGGCGTGGCTCTCCGCCCGTCGGCGCGGCGGCGCTGCTGGTCGAGCGCGCGGGCATGCTCGAGCGCGCCGCGTCCACGCCGCCGTAACCGATGTCCGGGTCGCTGTGCGGGTGTGGACTGCCGTGGCACCGGTCCGCGGATCCTCGCGAATCGAAATATCCGCGTGAATCGGGCGTTTCCGGGTATCTCGAAGTCGTTGGCAGCGGGAAGGGGAAGGGGCGCCGGGTGCGCCGCCGAACCGTCCGCAAGAACGATGCGCGAGAGTGACATGAGAATTGGAAGTGCGATTGTTCTGATCTGGCTGGTGATCGGCGTGGTGGCTGCTGTGCAGCGGGACTACTTCGACAGCAGTGGGCCGGTCGACTGCGCCGGTTTCGGCACCATCGCGGTCACCGTGATCGCCGGGCCGCTGAACTACATGGGGGTGAACCCGAAGATCGCGAACTGCGATGTGGATGTGCCGCAACCGAGTCCGTAGTGATTCCGCGCGGTGCGGCGGCGCGGCGGGGGGCGTTCGGGGATAGTGGTGATCGAGGGCGGGGGCGTTGCCGAATCGCCCGAGTCGGAGGGATGGGCTCGGTCACATGAGAATCGGTAGTGCGATTGTCCTGATCTGGTTGTTCGTAGGCGTGGTCGCGGCAGTGCAGCGGGACTACCTCGAAGGGAGCGGGCCGAGCGATTGCGCGGGGTTCGGCACCCTCGCGGTCACCGTCATCGCCGGGCCGCTCAACTACATGGGCGTCAATCCGAAGATCGATGATTGCGAGCTGCCCGAGCTGCCCGAGATCGGGGAGCCCAGCCCGTAGTTCGGGAAACCGACAACGGCCCCGCACCTTTCCGGGTGCGGGGCCGCCGTTGCGCATCGGATCAGACGCCGACCGGTTCCTTGTTCGGCAGGCCCGCGGGCTGCTGCAGATCGCGCAACTTGGCGCCCTCCACGTCGATCTCGGGCAGGACGCGGTCCAGCCAGGCGGGCATCCACCACGACCACTTGCCCATGATCACCAGCAGCGCCGGGATCAGCACCATGCGCACCACGAAGGCGTCGAACAGCACGCCCGCGGCGAGCGCGAAGCCGAAGGACTTCACGGTGACATCGGGTTCGAGCATGAACGAGGCGAACACCGAGATCATGATGATCGCCGCCGCGGTCACCACGCGGGCGCCGTGGTGGTAACCGGAGACCACCGCCTCGGCTGGCGACTTGCCGTGCACGAACTCCTCGCGCATGCGGGTCACCAGGAACACCTGGTAGTCCATCGCCAGGCCGAACACCAAGCCGATCAACATGATCGGCAGGAAGCTGACGATCGGGTGCGGATCGGAGATCAGGCCGAAGGCGCCCTCCTGGAAGATCAGCACCGTCGCGCCGAAGGTGGCCGCCATCGAGAGCAGGAAACCCAGGGCGGCGGTCAGCGGAACCAGGATGGAACGGAACACCAGGATCAGCAGCACGAACGCCGCGCCCGCCACGATGGCCAGGTAGGGAACGATCTTGCTGAGCAGCACGTGGTCGATATCGGCGTAGATGGCGGTGGGGCCGGTGATGCCGTACTCCATGCCGTACTGCGCGTTCAGTTCGGCCTCGGCGTCGCGGGCGGAAGCGACCAGATCCTTGGTGGCCTGGTTGTTCGGGCCCGCCTTCGGCACGGCGTCGAGCATGGCGCCCGCGCCGTTCTCGCTGAGCATCGGCGTGGTCACGTAGTCCATGTCCGGGTAGCCGGCCAGCCGGTCGCGCAGCGCGTTCACGGCTTCCTCGCGCCGGTCGCCCGGCACGTTCTCCAGGTCGACGACCACGTTGAGCACGCCGTTGCTGCCCTCGCCGAAGCCTTCGGTGCGCAGCTCGTAGGCCTTGCGGACGGTGGAGTCCGTCGGCATGGCGTCCTCGCCGGGCAGGCCGAGGTTCAGGTTCGCGGCGGGAGCGGCCAGGGCACCGAGGACGATCACGCTGAGCACCACCGCGACCCACGGGGCCTTGCCGAGCAGGCGTCCGAAGCGCATGCCGTTGGTGACCGTCGAGTCGTCCTCGGGGTCGTGCTTGGCGATGAAGGGCAGCTTCGGGGTGAACAGGAAGCGGCCGAACGCGCCGAGCAGCGCGGGCATCAGGGTGATCGCGGTGATCACGGCGAACGCGGCGGCGATGGCGCCGCCCAGACCCATGAAGGTCAGGAACTGCACGCCGACGATGCTCAGACCGGCCAGCGCGATGATCACGGTCAGACCGGCGAACACGACCGCCGAGCCCGCGGTGCCCAGGGCGATGCCCGCGGCTTCCTCGGGCGAATCCTGAACGGTCAGTTCGTGTTTGTAGCGCGAGACGATGAACAGCGCGTAGTCGATGGACAGCGCGATGCCGATCATCGAGGCCAGGAAGGTGGTGAAGCTGGGGATCTCCATGAAGGAGGTGCCCAGGGTGACCACCGAGATGGCCGCGCCGAGTCCGGCGATGGCGGTGATGATCGGGACGAAGGCGGCCACGATCGCGCCGAAGCCGACGATCATGACGACCAGCGCCACGGCCATACCGATCATCTCGGCCTGACCACTCGGCTGGTTTTCCTCCTGCGCGATGCTGCCGCTGAGTTCGACGGTCAGCCCGGCCGCCCGCGCGGCGTCGGCCACGTCGTAGGCGGCCTCGCGGTTCTCGGGGGTGATGTCGGCGAAGGACTCGATGGTGAACGGCACGGCGATCACCGCCACCGTGTCCGGTGCCTCGGCGTTCAAGACGTTCAGCGGCGCCCCACTGCAGGTGGCGGGGTCGGGCGCGGTCAGGCAGCCCATCGCCTCGGCGGCCAGGATCGGGTTGGTCACCGGCTTGGCGTGGTCGACGAGGTCGAACTGCCCGAGGCGCGCGACGAAGGCGTCGACCGCGGCCCGGTTGGCGGGGTCGGTCAGCTTCTGGCCCTCGGGGGCGGCGATGACGTAGGTGCCGGTGACCGCGTCGAGCGAGAAGGCGGAGGAAGCCCCCGGGAAGTGCTTGTCGAGGATTTCGGTGGCGCGCTCGGAGGGCAGCGACGGCATGCTGAAGTCGTTGCTCATCGGCTTGCTCAGCTGCGCGCCGAGCGCACCGAGGATGCCGAGCAGGACGAGCCAGATGGGCAGCACTATCCATTTGCGGCGGAAAGCGAACTTTCCGAATCGGTACAGATAGACGGACACGAGTGGGTTCTCCTAGTGACGACTGGGACGTGCTCGTTTCATGGCTTGGCGTAGACAGCACTCGCGGGGCATTCGTCTGCCCCACCTCCACAACCGCTCCTGCCTACCGTGCGGTAGGTAGACTACCTATCAACTAAGCGGAGGAACAACCTCAGTTTTCGTGACCCGGCCAACAGGGAAGAGCCGGGGTGAGAGGATCATCGGATGGCCCAACCAGACGCAGCCGACAGCATCATCGCTGGTGGCGGCACCAAGATGGCGATTCGTGACGCCGCGGTGGAGTTGTTCGGAAGCAAAGGTTTCGAACAGACGAGCTTGCGTGAGGTCGCCGATGCGGTAGGGATCACAAAGGCATCCCTCTACTATCACTATCCCTCGAAACTGGATCTGCTGCTCGCGATCATCGACCCGGTCGTGGAGAACATCCGCGCGGTGGTCGCCGACATCGACGGATTGGCGCACGATGCCGAGAACGCGCGCCGGGTGCTGCGCGACTACCTGCGCGGCATGATCCGCCACCGCGACGCGGGCTCGATGTGCGTGCGTGACACGGTCGCGGTGTACAACGCGGTGTCCGAGCGCTACCCCGACGTCCTGGAAGCGGGCAGGGTGCTCACCGACTGGCTCGCCGGGCCGGAGGCGTCCGACGAGGCGCGAGTGCGTGCCGCCGCCGCCATCTCGGTGATCACCACCGCCCTGACAGCGCACGAATACGCCCCGGGAGCCCGCGCCGAACTGCTCGAGACCACCTTGCTCGACGCGGCGACCTCTGTGCTGAACGTTCGCGTCACCGCGTAGATTCGACGTGTCGTCGGCCGGTCTGCCGTCGAGTACGCCGATACGCCAGGGAGTCCGTCGTGCACATCACCGCGAAGGTCGACTACGCGGTGCGCACCCTGGTCGAGATCGCACGGGTATCGGCCGCGCCGATGGCCAAGGTCAAGGCCGAGACCATCGCTTCGGCCCAGAAGATCCCGCCCAAGGTGCTCGAGGCGGTACTGGCCGAACTGCGCCGCGCCGACCTGGTGACCAGCAGGCGCGGGCCCGACGGCGGGTACCGGCTGGCCCGGCCCGCCGCCGAGATCTCCATCGCCGATGTCATCCGGGCTGTCGAGAGCCCGCTGGCCTCGGTCCGTGGCGAGCGCCCCGAGGACGTGCACTACGAGGGAGCGGCCGCGCCACTGCAACGGGTGTGGATCGCGCTGCGGGTGAACATCCGGGCGGTGCTCGAGAATGTCTCGATCGAGCAGGTGGCCACCGATCGGCTGCCGGAATTCGTCGGCGCGCTCACCGCCGACCCGGGGGCCTGGTCGCGCCGGTGAGCCGCGCGTGCCGCGCGTGGTGAACCGCACGCCGAGCACGAGATGAACTCCGTGCGCGCGGCGCGACTCCGCGTGAAACGCGCGGCTGAGCTCTGTGCGAAACGTAGGGGCGAGGGCGTCGTTTTGGCGGTAGCCTCCCTCACATCATGTTGATCAGTCTGCTCAGGACGTTTCTGTCCCCCTACCGCGCACAGCTGGCGGGGGTCGTCGCGCTCCAGCTGGTATCGGTCATCGCCATGCTCTATCTGCCCAGTCTGAACGCCGATCTCATCGACAACGGCGTGACCAAGGGCGATATCGGCTACATCTGGGACACCGGCCTGTGGATGCTGGCGGTGACGCTGGTGCAGATCGTGGCCTCGGCCTCCTCGGTGTTCCTCGGCGCGCAGGCGGCCATGAGCGCGGGCCGCGATCTGCGCGCCGCGCTGGTGCACCGGGTCGGCACCTTCTCCGCCCGCGAGGTCGGCATGTTCGGCGCGCCCTCGCTGATCACCCGCAACACCAACGACGTGCAGCAGGTGCAGTTGCTGGTCGTGATGTCGGTGACGGTGCTGGTGATGGCCCCGATCATGTGCGTCGGCGGCATCGTGATGGCGATCCGCGAGGACATGAAGCTGTCCTGGCTGCTGTTGATCGCGGTGCCCGCCCTTGCCCTGGCCATGGGATTCGTGGTCGTGAAGCTGGTGCCAGGCTTCCGCGCGGTGCAGGAACGCATCGACGCGGTCAACCGGGTGCTGCGCGAGCAGATCACCGGTATCCGGGTGGTGCGGGCGTTCGTGCGCGAACGCCAGGAGATCTGGCGTTTCAGCCTGGCCAACAGCGATCTCACCGAGGCATCGCTGCGGGTCGGCAGGTTGATGGCGCTGATGTTCCCGGCCGTGCTGCTGATCAGCAACCTCACCACCGTCGGCGTCATCTGGTTCGGCGGGCACCTGATCGACCAGGGCGAGCTGGAGATCGGCTCGCTCACCGCGATGCTGTCCTACATCATGCAGATCCTGATGGCGGTCATGATGGCCTCCTTCATGGCGGTGATGGCCCCGCGCGCGGCGGTCTCGGCCGATCGCATCGGCACGGTGCTCGACACCGAGTCCTCGGTGCGCGAGCCGGAATTCCCGCGGCCCTTCGCCGGTGACCCGGGCACGGTGGAATTCGCGGGCGCCGAGTTCGCCTATCCGGGCGCGGAGAAGCCGGTCCTCAGCGGCATCGGTTTCCGCGTCGAGCCGGGCACCACCACGGCGATCGTCGGTTCCACCGGCGCGGGCAAGACCACCCTGGTCGGGCTGGTACCGCGGTTGATCGACGTCACAGCGGGCGCGGTCCGCATCGGCGGTACCGACGTGCGCGACCTCGATCTGGAAATCCTGCGCGAGCAGATCGGCCTGGTGCCGCAGAAGGCCTATCTGTTCTCCGGGACGGTGGCGAGCAACCTCCGCTACGGCGACCCCGCGGCCACCGACGAGCAGCTGTGGGAGGCGCTCGAGGTCGCCCAGGCCGCCGATTTCGTGCGGGAGATGGCCGAAGGGCTCGAGACCCCGGTGGCCCAGGGCGGCACCACGGTCTCCGGCGGTCAGCGCCAGCGCCTGGCCATCGCTCGAGCCCTGGTGCGCAAGCCCAGGATCTACGTGTTCGACGATTCGTTCTCCGCGCTCGACATCGCCACCGACGCCCGGTTGCGCGCGGCGCTACGGCCGGTGACCCGCGACGCCGCGGTGATCATCGTCGCCCAGCGGGTGTCCACCATCCGCGACGCCGACCAGATCGTGGTGCTCGAGGACGGGCGCATGGCGGGCATCGGCACTCACGAACAGTTGCTGCGCGACTGCCCCGAATACCAGGAGATCGTGGCGTCGCAGCTCGGCGCGCAGGAGGAGGCCCGATGAGACCGGGTGGACCGCAGCCGGGCGCGCCGGGCACCAAACCCAAATCGTTCACCCCGTCGCTGAAACGCCTGCTGGCCAGGCTCGCGCCGGAACGCTTCTACGTCTGGTGCATCACCGCCATGGTGATCACCTCGGTGGTACTCAACACACTCGGCCCGTATCTGCTGGGCAAGGCCACCAATATCGTCTTCGACGGCGTGGTCGGCAACAATCTCGCCGGCATGAGCGGACTGTCCAAGGAGGAGGCGGTCGAGCGGCTGCGCGCGGCAGGCGACGACACTCTCGCCGACATGCTCTCGGCGATGAACGTGGTGCCCGGCGTCGGCGTGGACTTCGACGCGGTCGGCCGGGTGCTGCTGATCGTGCTCGCGTTGTACGTGACCGCCGCGTTGTTCAGCTGGGGGCAGGCCTACCTGCTCAATATCGTCATCAACCGCACGGTGAAGCGGTTGCGCGCCGAGATCGAGGACAAGATCCACCGGCTGCCGCTGCGCTATTTCGACTCCCAGCCGCGCGGCGACGTGCTCAGCCGGGTCACCAACGACGTCGACAACGTCTCCCAGAGCCTGCAGCAGACCATGAGCCAGCTGCTGACCTCGGTGTTCACCGTGATCGGCATCCTGATCATGATGTTCTGGATCTCGCCGCTGCTGGCGCTGATCGCCCTGCTCACCGTGCCGGGCGCGGTGATCGTCACCGCCATGATCGCCAAGCGCTCCAAGCCGCACTTCGTCGACCAGTGGAAATACACCGGCCTGGTCAACGCCCAGGTCGAGGAGGCCTACACCGGCCACGAGGTGATCACCGCCTTCGGCCGCAACCGTGAGGTCGGCATCGAATTCGACAAGCGCAACGACAAACTCTACGAATCGAGTTTCCGCGCGCAGTTCATCTCCGGGCTGATCATGCCCTCGATCATGTTCCTGGGGAATGTGAACTTCGTGCTGATCGCGCTGGTCGGCGGTCTGCGGGTGGCCACAGGCCAGCTCTCGCTCGGCGAGGTGCAGGCCTTCATCCAGTACTCGCGCCAGTTCAGCCAGCCGCTCACCCAGATCGGCTCCATGATCAACCTGCTGCAATCCGGTGTCGCCTCGGCCGAACGGATCTTCGAGATCCTCGACGCCGAGGAGCAGACACCGGACCCGGAGATGGCCGCGGTGCGCCCGGTCGATCGCGGGCGGGTGGAGTTCGAGGCGGTGTCCTTCGGCTACGAACCCGGCAGGCCGGTGATCGAACGGCTCTCGCTGGTCGCCGAGCCCGGGCACGTGGTCGCGATCGTCGGCCCGACCGGCGCGGGCAAGACCACGCTGGTGAACCTGCTCATGCGCTTCTACGAACTCGACGCGGGCACCATCACCATCGACGGCGTGGACATCACCGAGATGACCCGCGACAACCTGCGCTCGCGCATCGGCATGGTGCTGCAGGACACCTGGCTGTTCCGCGGCACCATCCGCGAGAACATCGCCTACGGCAACCCGGAGGCCACCGAGTCCGAGATCCTCGACGCCGCCCGCGCCGCCTACGTGGATCGCTTCGTGCACGCGCTGCCCGACGGCTACGACACCATGATCGACGAAGAGGGCGGCGGCGTCAGCGCGGGCGAGAAGCAGCTGATCACCATCGCCCGCGCCTTCCTGGCCAAGCCGTCCATCCTGATCCTGGACGAGGCCACCAGCTCGGTCGACACCCGCACCGAGCTGCTGGTGCAGCAGGCCACCGCCGCGCTGCGTCGCGACCGCACCAGTTTCGTGATCGCGCACCGGCTTTCGACCATCCGCGACGCCGACCTCATCGTCGTCATGGAGGCGGGCCGCATCGTCGAGCACGGCGACCACCAGCGGCTGCTGGAGGAGCGCGGCGCCTACTACCGTCTCTACAACGCCCAGTTCGCGGCGGCGGCCGCGGACGCTTAGATCGCCGCCGATGCGTGCGGCCGCCCTCGTGCTCTGCCCGCGGCTGCCGTCGCCGGAGCCGCGGATGCGGGGCGCGGTCGTCGACGCCGGGTCCTCACCAGCTGGGCTGCCGGAGGTCCGGGGCTGCGATGCCGCAGGTCCGGGACTGCGGTCGGGTTGCGCGGTCCGGCAGCTGTCGAGCAGATCGCCGCTCACCTCCTGCGATACGGCGGTCGAAGTCGGCCGCACCGGAGTCTGCGACGCGGTGACAGCGCCGGGCTCGGTGTAGGAGAGGATGGTCGCCGTGGAAGCCGCTCGAGCACGCGAAACGTTCTCGTTCACCGTCAAGACTCGTCTGGACGGTGAACGATGTGGACGCACCGGGGTGATCAGCACCCCGCACGGTGAGATCGCCACCCCCGCCTTCGTGCCGGTCGGCACCAAGGCGACGGTGAAGGCGGTGCTGCCCGAGACGATGCGCGAGCACGGCGCGCAGGCACTGCTGGCCAACGCCTACCACCTGTATCTGCAGCCCGGCTCCGACATCGTCGACGAGGCGGGCGGGCTCGGTCGGTTCATGAACTGGCCCGGCCCGACCTTCACCGACAGCGGCGGCTTCCAGGTGATGTCGCTGGGCGTCGGATTCAAGAAAGTACTGGCGATGGAGGCGGTCGGCGTCGCTAACGACGACGTGATCGCCGCGGGCAAGGAGCGGCTGGCCACCGTCGACGACGACGGCGTGACCTTCCGCAGCCACCTCGACGGCTCGCGGCACCGCTTCACGCCCGAAGCGTCGATGGGCATCCAACATCAGCTCGGTGCCGACATCATGTTCGCCTTCGACGAGCTGACCACCCTGCTCAATACCCGTGGCTACCAAGAGAAATCGCTGCAACGCACGCACGAGTGGGCCCAGCGCTGCATCGACGAGCACGAGCGGCTCACCGTGGCCCGCGGCCACCGCCCCTACCAGGCGCTGTTCGCGGTCATCCAGGGCGCGCAGTACGAGGACCTGCGCCGCAAGGCCTGTCGCGACCTGGAGTCGATCCGCGGCGCGGCGGGCACCGAATTCGACGGCTACGGCATCGGCGGCGCGATCGAGAAGCACAATCTCGGCGCCATCGTCGGCTGGTGCTCCGCGGAACTGCCCGAGCACAAGCCGCGGCACATGCTCGGCATCAGTGAACCAGAGGATCTGTTCGCCGCCATCGAGAACGGCGCGGACACCTTCGACTGCGTGAATCCCTCCCGGGTGGCCCGCAATGCGGCGATCTACCGCGAGGACGGCCGATTCAACATCAACACCAGTCGATTCCGCCGCGACTTCACCCCCATCGACGAGGACTGCGACTGCTACACCTGCGCGCACTACACCCGCGCGTACATCCACCACCTGTTCAAGGCCAAGGAGATGCTGGCCTCGACGCTGTGCACGATCCACAACGAGCGGTTCACCATCCGGATGGTCGACCGGATCCGGGACAGCATCGACGGCGGATACTTCGACGAATTCAAAGACGAGGCGATGGCCAGGTGGCGGGGCGGGCGGTGACCCGCCCCGCCGGAATCGGCCGCTCGACCGGGCAGCGGAATCGGCCGAGCACGGTACTCAGCTGTGCAGGGGATCGGCGGTGACCGGCGCGTAGCTCGGCTCCCGTTTCTTCAATACCGCGATCACGCGATAGGTGATCGGCATGACCATGATCTCGCACAACGTCTTCCACAGGAAGCCGACGATCACGAAGTTCACGAACTGCGCGGTCGTCTCGATGCCGATGGCCCCCGCCGCGATCGAGCAGAAGATCAGGGTGTCGGCGAACTCGCCGACCACGGTCGAACCGAGCAGTCGCGCCCACAGATGGCGTTCCTTGGTGCGCTCCTTGATCAGCACCAGCACAGCGGAATTGAGCAGCTGCCCCACGAAATAGCCGGCCAGACCGGCCAGCACCAGTCGCGGCACCGGCGCGATGACGCTACGCAGCGCCTCCTGATTCTCGTAGAACCCCGCGGCGGGCAGATTCAGTACCACGGCGAAGCACAGCACGGTCAGCACCAGCGCGGCGAACCCGCAGTAGATGGCGCGGCGGGTGGCGCGGAAGCCGTAGACCTCGCTGAGCACGTCGCCGAGGATGTAGGCGAGCGGGAAGAGGAAGAACGCGCCGTCGGTGACGATCGGCAGGATCTGGAGCGGGCCGAGCGTGACCGATCGGTCGCCGAAGAACTCGACGCCCTTGGTCGCGCAGATGTTGGAGATGATCAGCGTCGCGGTGAACAGGGCGACGATCTGTGGGTAGTACCCCCGCGCCACCTGGGCGTACGCCGCGTGTACGGGCGCGGGGTGTCCAGACCCCTCGGGCTTCACGGACTGTTCGGAATGACTCACACAGACCATCCTCGCAGGTGTGGAATACCCTGTATCCATGACGAATCCCGGCGATTCCGACGAATGGTGGAAACAGTACGGCGGTGAAGGCGTTTCGCCCGAGTCCGGCGCCCAGGGTTCGGTGCCGCAGTACCCGCAGCAACCACCGGCGTACGGACAGTCCACGCCCCCGTCGTCGCCGGGTCAGTACCCGCCGTCGGGACCGTCGCTGTACAAGTCGGGTGACTCCGGTCCGGCCGATCCCCAGCAGTCGCAGCCGGGCTACGCCCAGCAACCCGGCTATCCGCCGCAGTCGCAGCCGAGTCATCCCCAGCAGTCGCAGCCGGGGTACGGCCAGCAGCCGGGGTATCCCCAGCAGCCCGGCTACGGTCAGCCCGGCTACCCGCAGCAGGGATATCCGGCGCCGGGCGGCTACCAGCCCTACGGCCAACCGTCGTCGGGCGGGGTCAACGGCATGGCGCTGGCGTCGATGATCGTCTCGATCCTCGGCCTGGTCTCCTGCTGCACCGTCATCCTCCCCGCGGTCGGCCTGGTACTGGGCATCGTCGCGACGAACCAGATGAAGACATCGGGCGACGAGACCGGTAAGGGCATGGCGCAGGCAGGTATCTGGGTCGGCGCGGCGGGCGTGGTGCTCAACCTGCTGTACTGGGTTCTCGCCTTCGCGGGCGCCTTCGCGGGGACGCTCTAGCCGCGCAACGACGAAAGGGGCGCTCCCACACTCGGGAGCGCCCCTCTGCTGTCGGAACGGGCGGCGGTCAGCCCTTGACGACCTGCGTGCCGCCGGCGAACTTGTCGTGCCAGCCCTGCTTGTTCGGGTCCTGCTCGATGGTGATCGCGATGTAGATCGACAGGCCGAGGGTGATCAACCCGCCGATGCAGGGCACCAGGCTGACCGCGTAGAACAGGTTGCGCTTGAGCGAGGTGACCGGATCGATCGAGGGGGCGCCACCGGGGGCGACCACGCGCAGCCCCAGCATCTTCTTGCCGAGGGTCGCACCGCCCTGGGTGACCTCCATGCCGACGAAGTAGCCGAGGATCGCGGCGGTGGTGACGATGTTGCTGATCAGCGAGGCGCCGATGCCGTTGTCGAAGCCCAGGATCAGATTCATCACGATGGAGACCGGGATGCCCACGATCAGGGTGTCGATGATGCGAGCACCCAAGCGTGGCAGCAGTTCGCCGGGGGTGACACCGCCGTAGGTCTCGCTGGAGGGCTGCTGGCCGTAGGGCTGCTGCTGTCCGTAGTCGGGCTGTCCGTAGGGCTGCTGCCCGTACTGCGGCTGCTGCCCGTACTGCGGCTGTTGCTGACCGTACGGGTCCTGACCGTAGGGCTGCTGGCCGTAGGGCTGTTGGCCGTAGGGCTGTCCGCCCTGGGGATTCTGATTGGGGTCGTACCCACCGCTCGTCATCGCTACGTCCTAGTCGTCGATCGAGTGAACCGTAGATCGGTCATTTCGTACGTTACGGAGTATCGCCGGGTCCTAACAACCCGTCGTCGGTGAAGATCGTAGGCTGCCGGGGAAGAATAGCCGGATCGAAGCGCGCCAGGGTGTCCGCAGCGCTGCCGGGCGAAAATCCGAGCGAGGCGGTCAAGCGCGCGACGACTTCCTCGGCCCCGACCCCGGCGCGGCGCTGATCCTCCAGAGTGACCGACCCGTCGCGCTTGGCCAGGCGCTGCCCGTGCCGGTTGAGCACCAGCGGAACATGCGCGTAGCGCGGTGCCGGGAGTTCGAGCAATGTCGCCAGATATGCCTGGCGAGGCGTGGACGGTAACAGGTCGTCACCGCGCACCACCTGATCGATGCCCTGGTCGGCGTCGTCGACCACCACGGCCAGGTTGTAGGCGGGCACGCCGTCGGCGCGGCGCAACACCACGTCGTCCACGCTGCCTGTGTAGCGGCCGTGCAGTTCGTCGTCGATCGTGAATTCCCGCACCTCGGAACGCAATCGGAGCGCGGGCGAGCGGCCCGCGGCGCGGCGGATGGCCCGCTCGGCGGCGGTGAGATCGCGGCAGGTGCCGGGGTAGGCGCCCATCGGGCCGTGCGGCGCGCTCGCGGCCTGCTGGATCTCGCGGCGCGTGCAGAAGCACTCGTAGGTGCGGCCCGCCTCGGTCAGCCGCTCGATCGAGGTTTCGTAGAGTCGGAGCCGCTGCGACTGGCACACCACCGGCCCGTCCCAATCCAGACCGATGGCCGCGAGATCCGCGAGCTGGCGTTCCTGAGCACCGGGCCGCACCCGGTCCAGATCCTCCACCCGCAACAGGAAACGCCGACCGGTGGAACGCGCGAACAACCAGGCGAGCAGCGCGGTGCGCAGGTTGCCCAGGTGCAGATCACCGGACGGGCTCGGCGCGTAGCGGCCCGCCCCTGCGGATTCGGGTGGCGGCACGACAGTCATCGTAGGGGCGGCTGCCCGCCCGGCTCCGGCGCGCGGCTCGCCCGACCCTCGTCCCCGGCCGCCGGTGCCGTGTTCGTTCCCGGAGAATCCGGCGTCAGCCGGGTCGCCAGGTCCGCCTCGGTGATCGGTTCGCCGCGATCGAGGGCACCGAGCAGCCGACGGGCGTGGGCGATGATGCCGGACCCGTCGATGTCGTAGGGAAATGCGGCGGTAGGCGAGCTATCTCCTCGCAGTTGGGCTTCCAGCCTCCCGATCGCCCGGGTGAGCAGAGTCCGCGCGCCCTTCGGATTGCCGCGCTGGAGGTGCGTGATGCCCACCGCGTACTGCGCGAGGCCCTGCCACAGCATCTTCTCAGCGAATGGCCCGTTCTTCCACGCGGCTTCCAGTACTTCGTGGGCATTGAACGCAAGACCGTCGTCGAAAAGTTGCTGGGCGAAGGTGAGGGTTTGCTGGGGTGGCAGATTCAGATCGTCCGGAATTCGCGGCACGCCGACACTTCCGATCGGAAGGGGCCTGCCGAGGCGATCCCGTGGGCGTGGATTTCGTGCGCGACCTGCCTCGTCGCGTGGACGTTCGACCATAACCCTCATGATCCACGGTGTGCGGGCGGAATGGCACCCCGGCGGTCCATGTGGAACGCCGACGAGTGTGATCACGAGACAATCACGGAACTGCCGGGGTGGCGTGCCCGCGCCATTCCTCGGCGGGCGCACCGTGGGCAATTATCGGGCAACCCACCTTCTTCGCAAGCATGGCAAACTTGTAGAGCCCAATTGGCAAGAGCCGGGCAAACTCCCGGTCAAGCTGCTACTGTCTGAACCGCGGGGGTCGCCCTCGCAGGTGTTCTCACCTCGAGCCCGATGGCGATGACAACGCACGGGAGAGTTGCGCGCTACCACCAGGCGCACCGCGGGAATCGGAAGTTGGTCACCGCATTCCGGTGCTAGTCAGCACGATCCGGGAATCAGTTATCTCGTTTTCGACGCAGCAAAGGAGCTAGTGCCGTGGAAGTTGATGTGACGGGCGCTGTGTGGCGGAAGAGCTCATACAGTGGTCCCGACGGGAACTGCGTGGAAGTGGCATTTCTCGGTGACGGCAACGTAGCGGTCCGCGACACCAAGGACAACGGAATCGGCCCGGTGCTGGCATTCACGCCGGGAGAATGGGATGCCTTCGTGAACGGTGTCTCCGCGGGGGAGTTCCAGCGCGGCTGAGTGGAGCCCGCCGGAACTGCAGCAGCCGGCCCCGGGTCATCGTTCGGACTCGGGGCCTTCGCGTGTCCGCGCGCCGCTGCCGACCGCTCGTCGACCAGGTGTTCCGGCGCGGCAGGCGGCCCGGCTGCCGCGGACAGGTCCGCTCGCGGATCGGGCACCCGTGCCGGTGCGATGCGCCGATAAGGTCGTGTTGTGAATCGGATGGCCGCGCAGGACGCGACGATGTTCTGGTTGTCCAGGCGCAGCCGAAACGACCTGTTCCTGCTCTACGCCTTCGCCGATCTCGGCCACCCCACCGCCGAGCTGCGCGCCGCGATCCTCACCCGCGGCGCCACCGTCCCCGACCTCTGTGTCCGGCTGCACGAGGTGCCGGGCGAGCTGGCCTATCCCTCGTGGGTGACCTGCGACATCCTCGGCGACCAGTTCGTCGAACACACGGGCGTCACCGATTGGGCGGGTGTGCGGTCGGCCATGGGGGAGTTGCTCGGTACCGGGGTGGATGCGACTCGGCGCCCGTGGCGTCTGCACGTGTTCCGCGGGATCGCCGATGCGCCGATGCGCCGATCGCCCGAGGAGATGACGACCGTCGCCGTGTTGCAGATGTCGCACGCGCTGGTCGACGGGCGGCGCGCCACGGCGGTCGCGCGGGAATTGTTCGGGGGCGAAGACGAATTCGGCAGCAGCACATCGGTGCCGGGTCACGCCGATCCGGCCGGTGCGCTGTCCGCCCACCCATGGCCGGACCGCCTCGCCGCGGCAGTCGGCGCACTGCTGCTGCCGGTCGGCGTGGCACGAACCATCTACCACGGCTTCCGCTCCCACCGTGCGCGGGAACAGTTGGCCGCGCTGACCGAGGCGGGCCGGGTGCCCCCGCCCGGTCCCGGTTTCGCCCCCACCGCCGTGAACGACCCCAGCGCGCCCCCGGTGTCCGCGCACGCGGTCGACATGCTGGTCTTCGACAGCGACGACCTGCGCGTACCGGGCTGTACCGTCACCGTCGTCGTGCTCACCGCGATGTCCATCGCCCTGCCGACCTACCTCGGCGCCAGGGGCAGGCCCGTCACCGGCCTCGGAGCACAGGTGCCGATGGCGCTTCCCGACGGCGGAAAAGGCGCCGCCCGCAACAACTATCGCAACCTCTCGATCGATCTCTGCCTCGACGAACCCGATCTGCCCGCGCGCGCCGACAAGATCGCCACCGCCCTGCGTGCCCGCAGCGAACGCGCCCGTCACCCGCTGCTGGCGGCTCAGGACCGGGTCACCGCCGTCACCCCCGCGCTGTTCCTGCGCCGCGACGCCGAGGGCTGGCCGCTGGACACGGTCCCGGACGCCATCGCGGGCAACACCGTCGTCTCCAGCGTGAACCGCGGACCCGCCGACCTGGATTTCGGCGGCCCGGCTCGGTTCAGCGCCGGTTTCCCCGCCGTCGGCTCGGTCATGCGCCTCACCCACGGCGTGCACGGACTCGGCGAGACGGTGACGGTCTCCCTGCACGCCGACCCGGCGGTCGTTCCCGACCTCGAGGTCTACGCGGGGTATCTGCGAGATGCGCTGTACCAGGCTGTCGCCGCGCTTCGGTGATCGACACCGCACTTCGCAGCCCGCGCGCACCGGCGTATGTCCCGGCGCTGGACCATCCGGCGGGGTGACCCTCGTCGTCGACGCCGCCGGACGGGCGGATCGCACGCAGGGCCGGCCGGGTGCGCGCGCAGTGATCGCCGTGCTCAGGCCTTGTCGAGCACCTGCTCGCGCTCCGGCTTGGCCACGTCCTTCAACGGCTCGATACCGAGTTCCGTGCGAGTGGCGTTGACCAGCGCCCGCTCCTGCTCGATGGCCTTGCGAATCGCCTTCTCCCACAGCGAGTTGATCTCGGTGAACTCTTCGCTGGTGGCCTCGTCGTCGAGCTGCAGTTTGAGATATTGCAGGGTGATGTTGCGGGCCGCGCCGAGGGTGCTCACCAGGTCTTCGCACTGGTTCGGGATCTTCGGCGTGGCGAGCAGGCGCAACCGGTTGATGGTGCCGTTGCATCCCCACAGCGCTTCGTGGATGTCGTGACCGGCCCGCTCGAGCTCGAAGTCGTCGTCGACTTCCCAGCGGTGGCACGACCACAGCTGCTGGCGCACCGAATTCGAGGTCTCCAGTACCGAGGACACCGCGGCGACGACCGCTTCGTGCCGCCACCGGTCGTGCTCGCGTCGCTCACCCGCGTCGAGCGCGGCCTCGGCTGCCGTTCTGGCCTCCTCGAGCGTCTGCTGATGACGTTCGTCGGCCGCGTCGATCGCCCGCCGGTTCGTCGCGTTGTTCACCAGGAATCCGACGAGCGCCGCACCGGCGACGATCAGCGAACCGAACACGGGTAGCCACTGAGTCACCCGCGCATCATCGCACCGTTCTGTGTCGGCCGTCTCCCCGGTGCGCCCATTCGATCGCCTACCGCTGGGGCTCGATGCGGTGCCGCGACACGGGCACGCAGCGAAAACCGCGCAGCCGCAACATCGTTCGAGATGCGATCGATACCCGATCGCTATCCGGCCGGGTCCCGGCGTCGCCCGGTCGCGGCGGAGACCGACACAGCGGGCGTGCGTGAACGATCGGGTGCGGCCGGAACGCTCTTCGGCAGCGGTCACGATCCCGGACAAGGAACCCATCCCGCTCGGCGTGATCGAGAAATTGATCCGGCTGGTCCACCTCACGCCGGAGGAGATCGAGACGATGACCAGGGAGCAGGCCGTCGAGCGGCTCCATCGGTACTGGGCGGAACAGTAGGTAGTGGGCGGAGCGATAGTGTCCGCCCCGCACCTGGTCAGCGGCGGACGATGGGGCGGATCAGCACATCGAAGGTCGGCGCGTCGGGCCACCGCGGCCGCAGCACTCCGACTCGTTCCCATCCCCATCGCCGGTACGCGCGGTAAGCCCGATCGTTGTGGGGATCGACCAGCAGCGTCGCTCGCTGCTCGCTGCGCCCGGCCAGCAGATGATCGTGCAGCGCGCGCGCCACCCCGCGACCGGTGTGTTCGGCGGCCACCATGATCTCGCTGAGTGCGAAGGTGCGCGTGCCGTCCTCGCGGGTGAACTCATCGGGATCTCCCGCGTCCAAGCGCAGCCCGTTCCACCAGGCGGTACCCGCGACCAAGGGCCAGCCCCACGATTGCCCGACAGGGTTGCCGTCGAGATAGCCGACCACCAGGTCGAATCCGGCCGCGCGGGCGGGGTCGGTGTAGGCGTCGAAACGGCCCATGAACGCCTCGGGCTGTTCGAACGGGTCGCCCGACGCGATCGCTTCGGCGTAGGACCGTTCGTAGATCTGTTGCACAAAATCGCGGTGCTCCCGCGCGGCGGTTGCGTCGAAGCGGCGGAATTCCAGATTCACGGCGCGGTCGTTTCTGTCGTGGTGAGGGCGCGATAGCGAGCCCTGAAGCCTTCCCCAGCGGACGTGTCGCGGGTGGCGGCGACCACGGGTTCGAGGGTCCGCATGGTTCTCGGAGAGGTGACCGACTGCTCCAGATGAGTCAGCACCTCGAGTCCTTCGTGCAAAGCGCCGGTGACGTCCCCGGCACGCACGCGCGCGGCGGCTGTCCAAGCACGGATATTGACCGTGTTGCGTGGGCCCGCGTGCTCGCCGCAAGCCAACTCGAACAGCTCGATCGCTCGGCGCTGGTGCCCGATTTCGCTGAGGCCACGGGCTTCGTGCCCGCGAATCTCGGCGGGTGTGACGAACCGCAGCCAGGTCGGGCACTCCGTGATCGGTTCGAAGTGCTCGGCCGCCTCCATCTCCCGCCACGCCGTCGACATGGCCCGATCGAAACCGGAGCGGTCGTCCATGAGCCCGTAGGCGCCGGCCTCCCGCGCGGCGATGAGCGCGTGAACTCGGCCGGGCGGACGGCCTCGAACCAACGATTTCGCGCGTCCGACCATGGTGAGAACATAGGACGGCGAGCCGCGACCTCGACGGGCCATCGCGGTCGCCTGCAACGCCGTGCTGAGGCAAGCATGGACGACGAGGTCCTCGTCGTCGGCAGCTGAACCGAGCGACAACGCATCGGCGTAGCAGCGCCGCGCCAGCTCCTGGCGATCCGCGTCGTAGGCCAACCATCCGGCCGCGACCGCGAGATTGCCTGCCGCCGAGAGGAAATGGCGGCCGGTCTGCTCGTCGAAGGTGCATGTTTCGAGCAGTACCATCGTGCGGTGCAGCATGTCGGTCGCCGTATCGACCAGCGTCCCGCCCCCGATCCGCTGATCGGTGGCCAGCAGTTCGTCGACCAATACGGTCAGCCGACGCACATCCTCGGTACCGATGCGCGGCTGGAAGCCGTGCTCCCACACCGGCAGCGCGGCGGCGGCGACAGCAGCGAGTTTACCCAGTTCACGGCGTCTCACATCGTCCTCCTCTGTGGTAGAGGTGCGGGTGGCCGCCTCTCCAGAATGCACGACGGATGCGGTGTGATCCAGGGTCAACGCGGCGGTGAAGCGTTGTAATTGCTCGGGATTCAGCCGCTTCAACGCTTCGTCGAGTGCGGCAGCGCGATCGGCACGCATCGGACGGTCGTCACCGGCCCGCTCCCACTTGCGCACCGTTCTGGGCTGCCAGCCGATTCGACGAGCGAACTGCTCCTGCGTCTCTCGTAGCGCGGAGACGCGAAGAGCCTTCACCTGAGCCGCTGTCCAGATCTCGACGATCATTCCGCTACCCCCTCGCGGCCGTCAAACGTGCCGCTACCGTACCGGTTTCGTGCCGCTTTCGTGCCTGGTCCCGGGCGATTGCCTGCACGAATCTGGGAGGCAGGCCCCGGCGCCGGGTGGGTGGCTTCACAAATAGGACCTCGGCGTCGGGTGTCACCCATTCAGCCGAAAGTCAGGGGATGCGCATGGCGACAGCGATCGGAGTCCTGGACCGCGATATGTCCGACGACCGCCACGAGACCGACCGAACCACCCTTCGCGCGGCCGCCGAGGCGGCCGGGCACACGCTCGCGACGATCGTGGAGACCGATGCGGAGACGTACATGCCGACAGTCGGCGTGCTGGAGCAACTTCATCGGCACCGGGCGGTGGTCGTGATCGCGCCGAGCGTGGACCACGTGTGGGCCGCGCGCCGCGCCCTCACCGAGCACGCGCAGGTGATCATCTGCGATCCGTACGAGGTATGGCCGCGTGGACATCGTTGGCCGTCGATGGTGCCCGCCGCCCCGATGAGGCCGTGATGATCCGGGGTGCCGGAATCGGGATCGTGCTGGTGCTGGTCGCGGTGTACCTGGTCGCGACGGGGTGGGTGCTTCGTCTGTGCGCCGAGAGGCGGGGCACGCAGTGTCGGCGGAC
This sequence comes from Nocardia higoensis, assembly GCF_015477835.1. Classification (NCBI taxonomy): domain Bacteria; kingdom Bacillati; phylum Actinomycetota; class Actinomycetes; order Mycobacteriales; family Nocardiaceae; genus Nocardia; species Nocardia higoensis. The sequence goes on from NZ_JADLQN010000008.1 coordinate 21,871, forward strand.
GGGGCCCCGGCTCGGCTCGCGTATTCCGGCTGGACAGCGTTATCCGCGGCCGGTTGTCCCGGTCGCGCCGGTAGCAGTGAACGCGGCTCGGTGTGCCTCGCGGAGCGCACCCGTGGACGGACCTGCCCGGGCGCGGCAGCGACCCGCCGCCTCGACAGCACCTGCCGCGTGGGGAGCCGACGGCGATGACCGGAGGGTGCTTTCCGATCTGCCGTGCGCCGTCGGGGCCCGGCTCGAGGTCTCCCGAGCGGATCGCACGTCGCCTCAATCCCAACTCGAAGTCGCGTTCCTGATGCGTGACCTGCTGCCGCGCGGCGGCCTGCGCAACGGTCTCGCCTTTCCGCGAAGCCTTGCTGTCGGTCACGGAGGTTCCGTGCAGCCGGGGGGCGGACGTCTCGCTCCACCTGACGAAGGTGACCGACCCCCGGGCGTACGGGCTGGTCCCGACGGACGCGCGCGATCGCGCACGCACGGGAGCGCAGGCCTCGGTCGGTGTCGGTGATCGTCCGGTCATCCGGAGGACCGGCGATGGCCGTCCTCGCACTCCTGGGGAACCGGGGGGATGTGCAGAAGGCCGGGTCGGTGAGGAAACCTCGACCGACCCGGCCTTCTGTGGCGGAGGATAGGGGATTTGAACCCCTGAGGGCGTTAACCCAACCCGCGTTCCAGGCGAGCGCCATAGGCCACTAGGCGAATCCTCCGTGGAGCAGCATAGCGGGTGGTGACGGGTGGATGCCAAACCGGGGTCCGGCGGGCGTCGGGAGCGGGGGAGCGTGAGGGGGTGGGAGCGGGGAGTGCGGGGACCGGCTATAGTGGGCGACGGATCCCGCGCGGCGCGCATCCTGTGAACTCCCCCAGGGCCGGAAGGCAGCAAGGGTCAACGGGCTCTGCCGGGTGCGCGGGGTCCCCTTAAATCGCCCGGTCGGGCCGGCTCGGTGTCACTTCCCGAGGTCGAGATTTCGAGGGCTACCCCGCTTCTGTGTCTGTTCCGCCATTCGACGGCTGTAACCGCAGGCCGACGATCGGTGTGGTGATGGGGCCGCTCCGGACGAGGAGATGCCGCCGTACAACGACCCCCACGGCGGGACGTCGGCGGGTAACGTGAACACCGTCTCCGGCGCCGGCCGCACGGCCGCGGCGGATGTCACACACTCACCCCCGCTGCTTGAAAGGCTGCCCAGGATGCCCCGGCAAACGCAGATCGGTTTGATGAGCCATGACGAGCTCGTGTCCGAACACGAGATCCAGTCCGCGAACTACGCGAAGCTCCAGACCGAGAAGCTCACGCTGGATCTGACTCGCGGCAAGCCCGCGCCCGAGCAGCTCGATCTGTCCAACGAGCTGTTGACGCTGCCCGGCGACGGCGAATTCCGCGACGGCACCGGCACCGACTGCCGCAACTACGGTGGGCTGCACGGTCTTCCCGAACTGCGCGCCATCTTCGGCGAGCTGCTCGGCATCGGTGTCGACAACCTGATCGCGGGCAACAACGCCAGCCTGGAGCTGATGCACGACACCATCGTGTACGCGATGCTGCACGGCACCCCCGACTCCGAGCGGCGCTGGGCCGACGAGCCGACGATCAAGTTCATCTGCCCGGCCCCCGGCTACGACCGCCACTTCGCGATCACCGAATCGCTCGGCATCGAGATGATCGCCGTCCCGATGCGCCACGACGGCCCGGACACCGCGAAGATCGCCGAACTGCTGGCCGATCCGGCGGTCAAGGGCCTGTGGGCGGTGCCGAACTATTCCAACCCGACCGGCGTCGTGTTCTCGGAAAAGGTTGTGCGGGAACTGGTCTCGTTGCCCGCCGCGGCCGCGGACTTCCGGCTGTTCTGGGACAACGCCTACGCGGTGCACCCGCTGACCGACACCGCCGAGCCGGTGCTCGACGTGCTCGGCATGGCGGCCGAGGCGGGCAACCCGAACCGGCCGATCGTGTTCGCCTCGACCTCGAAGATCACCTTCGCGGGCGCGGGCGTGAGCTTCCTCGGTGCGTCGACGGCGAACCTGGATTGGTACCTCGGCCACGCCGGGAAGAAGAGCATCGGCCCGGACAAGATCAATCAGCTGCGCCACCTGCGCTTCTTCGGCGATGCCGACGGTGTGCGGGCGCACATGCAGAAGCACCGGGCGATCCTGGAGCCGAAGTTCGCGCTGGTCCGCCGGATCCTGGAAGACCGCCTCGGCGCGTCGAAGGTGGCGTCGTGGACCGAGCCCAAGGGCGGGTACTTCATCAGCCTCGACGTGCCGGAGGGCACGGCGAGCCGGGTGATCGCGCTGGCGAAGGAGGCGGGCATCGCGCTGACCGCCGCCGGGTCGGCCTTCCCGTATCGGAACGATCCCGAGGACAAGAACATTCGTATCGCGCCGAGCTTCCCGAAGCTCGCCGAACTCGAGGTGGCGATGGACGGGTTGGCCACCTGCGTGCTGCTGGCGGCCACCGAGAAGGCGCTCGGCAAGTAGGCGGCGAAAGCCCCCGGCGCGACAGCGCGCACAGGCGCCCGGCATCGGGTCCGCACGACGACGCGGCCCCCGGATCCACGGTGGATCCGGGGGCCGCGGTTCGTCGCGAGCCGGTCAGGCCGGCTTGTGGGCGAGCACGGCGAACATGGTCACCGAGAGGTGGATGTCGCCGGTGCGGGCACCGCGCTCCAGGTCGGCGAGCAGTTGGTCGCGTTCGGCCGCGGTGATCGAGCCGCGGGCCACCGCCATGGCGGAGATGCGATCGACCAGTGAGCCGGGGCCCGCGGCGCGGGTCTGCACCAGGGCGTGTGAGCCGATCTCGTCGATGACCAGCCCGGCCTGAGTGAGCAGGCCGGGCAGCCTGCGGCCGGACAGCGGATTGGTGGTGGCCGAGATCAGGGTCTCGATCACCTCGCGAACCACACGACGGTCGCCGGGGTGCACGATGGCGGTGTCCCAGTCGACGTCGACCACGACGGTCCGGCCACCCGGGCGCAACACGCGGGCGATCTCGTTGGCCGCGCGGGCCGGGGCGGTCAGGTGCTGGAAGACCCGCTCGGACAGGACCGCGTCGAAATGGTTCGCGCCGAACGGGATTCCGTAGGCGTCGCCGGAGAGGAACCTGGCGGTCGAATCCTTCTCGGCGGCACGGCGCTCGGCGGAGGCGAGCAGGTTCGGATCGGGTTCGACGCCGATGGCCTCGCCGGTCGGGCCGACCACATCGGCGAAGGCGAGGACTTCCGAGCCGGTGCCGGAACCGATGTCGACGGCGCGTTCGCCGGGATGCAGCGCGAGGGCCTGGTGGGCCCAGGTGCGTAGCCGCTGGATGCCGGGCAGGGCCGCTTGCAGATCTCGGACATCGACCAATTGATTCTGGCCCGCGCTGTCGAAGCGGTCCGGGCGCAAACCGGGAGTGTCCATGCGCGTTCGTCCGTCCGTCGGGATCACCGTCGTCATGCGCCGAGCGTACGCGGCGGCCCGCCCGGTCGCAGCGTCAGGTTGTGACTCGGATCACCGTCTGGTCAGGCCGCGCAGAACTCGTTGCCTTCCGGATCACGCATGACCCACCAATGCCCAGCAGGACCTTGGTCGACCTCCTGCACGCGGCTCGCGCCGAGTGCTTCCAGCCGCGTCACCAGCGCTTCCAAGCCTTCCGCCTCGGCGTGGATGTCGATGTGCAGACGGTTCTTGACGGATTTCGGTTCGGGGACGTCCTGGAACAGGATGCGGCGGCCCCGGCCGATTCCGCTCTCCGGGTCGAACGGGTCCTCGGGGTGACGGATGGCGGCGTAACCGCGGAAGGTGCGGCGGCCGTCGTGCTCGGCGACCATGTCTTCGCCGAGGTGGCCCGCCGCCAGCAAGCGCTCGATGAGAGGGGCGGGGTCCTCCACGTCGTAGCCGAGGGCCGCGGCCCAGAAGTCGGCCAGCGCGGGCGCGTTACCGGTGTCGACGACGAGCTTCCAACTCAGTGCCATAGGCCGCGAAGCTACACCCGGGCACCGACATCCGGCGGCCGGACGAGCGCCGTGCCCGGCATCGGATCCCGGGCGCGACGTCGGCTGCCGTCGGTGCGGCACGGGTGGGATGATCGAGGAAGGAATTGTCGGCGATCGCGAAGGGGACGACGGTGAGCGTTACTTTGTGTCTGGCGCAGGAGCCCGAGGCGGACAAACTGCTGTCGGAGGATTCGTTCGCCCTGCTCACCGGCATGCTGCTGGATCAGCAGTATCCGCTCGAGCACGCGTTTCGCGGGCCGCGGAAAATCGCCGAACGCATGGACGGATTCGATATCCGCCGCATCGCCGAGGCCGATCAGGCGGAATTCGAAGAGCTGTGCGCCACGCCGCCGGCCATCCACCGCTACGGCCGTTCGATGGCCCGGCGCACCCAGGAGCTGGCCAGGTACGTGATCGAACACTACGACGGCGAGACCGAGCGCATCTGGACCGACGGCGACCCCGACGGTGCCACCGTACTGCGCAGACTCGAGGATCTGCCCGGCTACGGCACACAGAAGGCGCGCATCTTCCTGGCCCTGCTCGGCAAGCAGCTCGGGGTGCGGCCGGATGGCTGGGAGGAGGCGGCGGGCGACTACTCGGAGCCGGATTCCCGGCGCTCGGCAGCCGACATCACCGACGGACGATCGCTGCTCGAGGTGCGCGCGTTCAAGAAGCAGATGAAGGCCGAGGCGAAGGAGGTCGCGGGCGGATAACCTGGGGGTTGCGATCTCGCTGCTTTTTACTCTTGTGGTGGTGAGTCGGTTGCCGCATGATTGCGACCGAATAGCTCCACCAGATGAGGGATCGCAGCGTGATGAAGAGAAGCAAGATTGCCGTGCTCACGGCACTGGTGTCCATTGTGGCCGGCGTCGCCGGTGGTACGGCCCATGCAGAGCCGGCGCAGGAAGCGGTGAACTTCACCGCCCACGCCACCGATACGCAGTCGATCATCTCGATCGATTCCGGATCGCTGGTCGTCGAGGACAATGCGCTCAAGATCAAGGCCGCCAACGGCGAGACCATCGCGGGCGCCCCGCTGCACTTCCGCATCGACGAGTTCGAGTTCCCGATCGTCGCGGAGATCAGCGACCGCACGGCGACCCTGACGCCGCAGATCTCCGTGGACAGGGCCGTCTACAAGCCCGTCGCCTTGCCCTACGAGGACAAGGCCCCCTGGAAGAGCGAGTACGACCGTGAGGTCGCCGCCTGGAGTCGGCTGACCAGCACGATCACCATGGGTGCCGCCATCGGCACCCTGGTCGGCGGCTTGGGCGGCGGCGCGCTGGGCTGCGTCCTCGGCGGCATCGCGGGCCTCACCGTGGCCTCGGCCACCATCGTCGGCCTGTTCGGCCCGTTCATCCCGGCTGCCGCGATCGGCTGCGTCGGCGGCATCCTGGCCGTCGGCGCGATCGGCACCCTCGCCGGTCAGATCCTGGTGACGGCCCCGGTCGCGATCGGCGCCGCGATCCAGTACCTGACCACCGTCAATCAGCCGTTCACGCCGCCCGCCAAGTAACTCCCCGGCGCAATACCGGCCCCGCCAATACCGGCCCCGCCAATACCGGCCCCGCTCAGCGCATCTCGCGCCGGGCGGGGCCGTCGTCGTGGCTGGGGCCCGATGAGGTTTGCTGTGGATTGCCCCACGGAAGGTGGGGTAAAGCTTGGTGCGCCGACAACAGCGGTGTTACCTTTCCTCTCATGTCTTCCGGCCGCCCCACCGCCACGCGGGTCACCTATGTGACCGCCGCGCTGGGTCTTCGGCTGCCGCCGACGCGGGAACTGTGTTGTTCCCGCCGTCGGCGCTGAGCTGTTCCTTCCTCGCTCACGCGCCACCGTCGCCGCACGTGTAGGCATGTCCCGTCCTCGGCCGGGGCTTCAGCAAGGAAAACAGATGTCTCTTCCCATCCTGGAACGCTCCACTTCCCGGACCGTCACCGCACGCGCCCGTACCCGGCGTCCGGTCGTCGCGCCCGAATTGCGCCTCAGCGACAATCCCGCCGCCGCGGTGCTGCGGGCGGCCACCGGCGGCCCGGTCTCGCGTGACGATGTCGCGCGCGCAACGGGTTCGAGCATCGCGACGGTGAACCGCCAGGTATCGGCGCTGCTCACGGCCGGTCTACTGCGCGAGCGTCCCGATCTGACCACCCCCGGCGCGGTGGGCAGGCCGCGGGTGCCCTTCGAGGTCGACCACGACAGCTACCTGACTCTCGGCATCCACATCGGCGCCGTCTCCACCGAGATCGTGGCGGCGGACCTGCGCGGCCGCATCATCGGCGGGCTCGCCATCGCGACACCGCAGACCGGCCAGGAATTCGCCACCACCACCATCGCCCGCAGCGCGAAAGCCTTTCTGCGCCGGTGGCATCGGCGTCGCGCCCTGTGGGCGGGCGTAGCCGTCGGCGGCCGGGTGGACCCGGCCGGGGGCACCGTGGACCATCCCGTGCTGGGCTGGCAGGGCGCGCAGCTCGGCGGTGTCCTCGCCGAGGTGCTGGAGCTGCCCGTCTCGGTGGCCCCGCACGTGGAGGCGATGGCCGCCTCCGAGTTGCTGCCCGTCCCGCATCCCGACCGCGCGCTCGAACGGGGCGCCGGACTGTTCTTCTACGTGCGCGAAACCGCCGGTGTGGCGGTCACTCTCGACGGCCGGGTGCATGCCCCCAGCAGCGGCCCCGGTTCCATCGCGCACCTGCCCACCGGGTCGGAGGTGACCTGCTCCTGCGGCAGGCGCGGCTGCTTGGAGGCCACCGTCGGCGATCGTGCCCTGGTGGCCCGGGCGGTCGGCAAGGGCATCATCCCCGCGCACAACGGGACCAGGGGCTCGACCATCGCCGACCTCTACGATGCCGCCACGCAGGGTTCGGGTCCGGCGCACGATCTGCTGATCGAGCGGGCGACGGTGCTGGGCAACGCGGTCGCGCTGGTGAGCGACATGCTCAATCCCGACCGGGTCATCCTGGCAGGTCAGGCCTTCACCGGCTACCGTCCCGGCGTCGCGCGCGTCGCCGAGGCGTTCCGCGGTGCCTCGGCCCTGCCGCCCACCGACATTCGCATCAGCGGATTCGGCGGCAAAGTACAGGAATTCGCGGCCGTGGTGGCGTCGCTGAGCAACCTGTACGCGGACCCGCTCGCGGCGATGCGCCGCCTCGCCGCGACGTAGTGAGCCCGCTCGTCGTCGAACGCGACGTGATGACCGCGCTCCGAAACGCGCTCGCGGCCGGGTGCGGCTCGTCGGCCGCGGTGATCGCGCGGGAGCCGCGGCCGCCGCTTCCGGAGTCCTCGGCTCAGACCTTGGGCGTGTGGAACAGGCCCTCCACGGCGGTGATGAAGAACGGGAAGTCGCCCGCGAAGCGCTGCAGGTCACGGTCGCGTTCGTAGCCGCCGAACCAGTAGAGGCCGGGCTGGGAGTCGTCGCTGGGGTCGATCGAGCGGAAGGCGCGCACCCAGCTGTCGACGCGGCCGGAGGCCACGGTGTAGGGCAGCGCGCGGGAGAAGACCGTCTCCCGATCGGCGGCGGGGATCTGGTCGATGCCGATCGCGTCGAGTCCGCGTTGCAGGGCGCGGACCCGGCGGGCGATATCGCTGCCGAGCGCGGTCCTGGCGGGCAGGTACTTCGGGAGCAGCATGACAGCGACACCCGCGAGCAGGATGGCGACGCCGACCAGGGCGTAACCGGAGGTGACGGCGAGTCCGACGGTGGCGAGCACACCGACGACGGCGAGGGCGCCGCCGAACCAGAGATAGTGGCCGGGGCGGGTGCGGTCGACGAAGGTGCCGCGGTCCACCGAGTCGGCGATCATCGTCGCGCGGACCGAATCATGCCGGGCGCGACCGGATTCGCGCACTTCGCGCAGCGTGACCGCGTCCACGCCGTCGGGTAGCAGGGCGCGATAGACGGCCTGTTCGTAGGCGCGCAACTGGTCGTCGGGGTCGTTGACCCGGGTGACGCGCCAGTCGCTTTCGGCGATGCGGGTGATCCACAGGTAGCGGCGCACCGCCAGATCGACCACGGTGGCGGCGATGTCGATCGGGTCGACGTGTTCGTCGAGCAGCAGTCCGGCTTCGCCGGGCAGAATGCCCTCGGGCGAGATGAACCGGACGTGTCCGTCCGTGCGATCCAGCGGATCGAGCACCTCCGAACCGGTGCTCGCCGCATCGTTCTCGCGCCTGGCCCGCCATACCAGCGCGGCCAGCGCGGCGAGCACGGCGGCGAGGACGCCGAAGGCCGCCAGCACCGGGGCGCTCACGGAGAACGGTCCCGGCGCGTTGTGATCGATCACGTCGGCGTTGGCGGGCACTGTGCCGGGGGGAATCTGCACGGTGAGGTCGATGGCGTCGCCCTTGCGGATGTCGGTCTGCTCGAGGTGCAGCACGCCGATGGCCTCGGTGCGCACGTCGGCGCAGGGGCGGGTGTCGCCGGGCGGGCCGAGCGTGCAGTCCACGATGGCCAGCTCGTAGCTGGGCGCCACCAGCGCGGCGCTGATCGAGGCGATGTCGGTGTCGACCACGCCGATCCAGTGGAACACCTGACTGTTCGGGGCGTCGCCGACGGTGTTGTGCACCGAGTAACGGAAGGTCGATTCGCCGGGCGGAGCGATGATGGTGAACCGGTCGTCGGCGGTTGTGGTGGAACCCACGCCGGTGGTCTCCACGTCGGTCACCGCGAACCGGCGCTCCACGTCCGGTTCGACCTGCAGGCGCAGCGGCAGCGACATCCGGAACTCGTCCCCCTCGGGGACGGTGACCTTCTCCTCGACCTGCAGGACACCCTGGGTATCGAGCAGCAGATCGGCGACGATGGTGATGCCCGCAGGCTGCTCGGCCAGGGCGAGCGGGGCGGTGGCCGACATCGCTGCGGCTGCCAGCATCAGCGCGCCCGCAGCGGCCCCCCGAAAACTCAACATGGCTGCCTACTCTAATAGGGTTGGTATCCTTCGCCGGCGGCTGTTCTCGCGCGACGGCCCGCGGCGATTCGAGCATGGAGGGGCAGGGGGAGTGACCCAACCACCGCATGGCTACGGACCCGATCGTCCCAGCGGCCGCCCGGTTCCGCCGCCCCCTGGTCAGGGCGGTTATCCCGGTTACGGACAGCAGCCCGGTCACCGGCCGGCGCGGTACGCGGGGCACGGGCAGCAGTCCGGCCACGGGCAGCACCCCGGTTACGGACAGCAGCCCGAATATGCCCCGCCGCAAGCCTATTCGCAGCCAGGGGCATATTCCGCGCCGCCGCAGTCCCCGCCGTCGCAGTTCCCGCCGCCACAGCGGCCTGCCTACCCGCCGGGGTACGGACCGCAGCGGGCCCACCGGCCGCCGATGCCGCCGCCCATGCCCTACGGCCCGCCCGGTCGAGGTCCGCAGCGGCCGCCCCGCAGGAGCGGTGGCGGCCGGTGGCTGGCGGTGTTGTTGGTGGTCGCGGTGGTGATCGTCGGCGGGCTGGTGCGTGCCGCGGTCCGCCTCGATCTCACCGAGCACCGCGCCACCGGCCCGACGCCCGGCTTCAGCTACGACCCCGACGGGACGGCCGCCTCCGAGTCCGCGAGCAACCCGCTGCTCACCGACCCGGATCTCACCCTGATCCCGGCGAACTGCGACTACTCGCCCTGGGGCACCCAGGTGAGCGTCGCGCGCGCGTTCTTCGACAGTGCCGCCGCCTGCCTGGAAGACGCGTGGAAGCCGGTGCTGGCCGACGCGGATCTGTCGTTCACGCCGCCCGCTCTGGAGGTCAGCGCGAGCACCGAGGGCATCTCCACGCCCTGCACCGGCACCACCACCAATTTCGCCGCCTTCTACTGCCCGGCGAACAAGACCATCTACATGCCGATCAGCCAGTTGCAGACCGATCTGTTCAAAGACAACTGGGTGGTGTACCTGTCGGTGTTCGCCCACGAATACGGCCATCACGTTCAGGCGATGTCGGGAATCCTGCGCAAGGCCAACAGCGAGCGAGTCGAAGCGGGTGTGCGCAGCGACCGCGGACTCGAGCTCTCCCGCCGCATCGAGTTGCAGGCCCAGTGCTTCGACGGCATGTATCTCGGGTCCTCGCAGGAAGGCGGCGCGCTGACCAGTTCGCAGATCAGCCTGGCGATCCGCGACGCGAACGGCCGCGGCGACGCCCCCACCGACTCCCCCGACCACGGCAGTCCGGAGAACAGCGGCACGTGGTTCGAGATCGGTGTCGAGCAGAACCGCGCCGCGCAGTGCAACACCTTCGCCGCCCCGGCCGAAGCGGTGAACTGAGCGGTTCGTCGCGAACGCCCGGCTCCTCCCGACCTCGTCGGGCCCCGGCAGTAGTCTCGGGCTGTGGCTCTGTACCGGAAGTACCGACCGGCGACATTCGCGGAAGTGGTGGGGCAGGAGCACGTCACCGAACCGCTGAGTACCGCGCTGGACACCGGCCGGATCAATCACGCCTACCTGTTCTCCGGTCCGCGCGGTTGCGGTAAGACGTCCTCGGCGCGCATCCTGGCCCGCTCGCTCAACTGCGAACAGGGGCCGACCGCCAGCCCGTGCGGGCGCTGCCAGTCGTGCGAGGCGCTGGCGCCCGGCGGGCCGGGCAACCTCGACGTCATCGAGCTCGACGCCGCCAGCCACGGTGGCGTCGACGACACCCGTGAACTGCGCGACCGCGCTTTCTACGCGCCCGCGACCTCGCGCTACCGGGTGTTCATCGTCGACGAGGCGCACATGGTGACCACCGCGGGTTTCAACGCGCTGCTCAAGATCGTCGAGGAGCCGCCCGCCCACCTGATCTTCATCTTCGCCACCACCGAACCGGACAAGGTGCTGCCGACGATCCGTTCGCGCACCCACCACTACCCGTTCCGGCTGCTGCCGCCCGCCACCATGCGCGGACTGCTCGGGCGGATCTGCGAACAGGAGAGCGTCGCCGTCGAGGAGGCGGTGTATCCGCTGGTCATCCGCGCGGGCGGCGGTTCGCCCCGTGACAGCCTCAGCGTGCTCGACCAGCTGCTCGCCGGTGCGGGCGACGAAGGCGTGACCTATCACCGGGCGGTCTCGTTGCTCGGCGTCACCGACGTGGCCTTGATCGACGACGCGGTGACGGCGCTGGCGGGTGACGACGGCGCGGCGCTGTTCGGGACGATCGACCGGGTGATGGAGGCCGGGCACGATCCCCGTCGTTTCGCCGTCGACCTGCTCGAGCGGTTCCGTGACCTGATCCTGCTGCAGGCCGTGCCCGACGCGGTCGAGCGCGGCCTGGTCTCCGGCCCGGGCGATGTGCTCGACCGGATGCGTGACCAGGCCGAGAGCATCGGCCCGGCCGGGCTGACCCGCTTCGCCGAACTGCTGCACGAGGGGCTCGGCGAGATGCGCGGGGCCACCGCGCCCCGGTTGCTGCTCGAGGTCGTGTGCGCGCGGATGCTGCTGCCCGCGGCCTCCGACAGCGAGGCCGCCACGCTGCAACGGATCGAACGACTCGAACGCAGCGTGGCGAGCGGGGGAGCGCTCCCGGCCGCGCCGGTCCAGGCCGGACAGGCCGCCGAAGCCGCCGCCGCGCCGGTCGCCCGGCCGAGTGCCGGTGACCTCTCGCGTCGGCGCGGGGCCGAAGCCATCGCCGCCCTACGGCAGACCAAGGGCAAGGACGCCGCGCCGGTGACCACGGCGCAGCCATCGGCCGAGCGTTCGCCATCGGAGGCGGGCGCGCCGTCCGCTTCGGCCGAGGTGCCCGTTCCGCCACGAGCCGTGGAATCCGCCTCCGCGCAGCCCGCCGCGTCGCATGCCGAGCCGTCGGCTTCGGCCCCGGATGCGCGGGTGGCCTCTCCTGTGGCCGATCCGCGATCGGGTGCTTCGTCCGGGGCGAGCCCGATCGCTTCGCCCGCGCGGGATCTGCCGGTCACGGGTGAGCCGACGACCGCGCCCCCACATCCGGTGACACCCGATCCACACGGCTCCATGGCGGGTGGAACGGGTGACGCGCGCCCGGACGACCACGCCGTCGGCGCGGGTGGATCGTCGCCGTCCGGTGGCGCCGCGAGCGTGCGGGATTCCGCCGCGCAGCCTGCGCCGACCGGGGGTGCGCCCGCGGCGCGGCAGGACCGGCAACCGGACGTCGCCGCACCGGTGGCGCCGGAGCCGCAGGCCCCGGCCGGGTCGCCCGAGGAAGTCCGGCAGGCGGTCGACGGCGCGTGGGCACAGATCCGCGCGAAGGTTCGCGAGTACGGATCCGCCTCCATTCCGGCCATGTTGTCGGGGGCGTCGGTCGTCCGGGTCGAGGGGCAGACCATCGTCTTCGCGCACCCGACCGCGGTACTGGTGGGGCGGCTGTCGGAGCCGCGCAATGTCGAGGTCATCCGGTCGGCGATTCGCGAGGTGCTCGGCGTCGACTACGAAGTCCGCTGGGAAGGCGGCTCGGGAGCGCGTCCGCAGGCGCAGGCGGCGCGCTCGAAACCGAGTGCGGCGCAGGCCGATCGGGCCGGTCAGAGCGGTACCCCGCAGGGGCGCGGCGGTCAGCCCGCGCCGGCGCAGGCCAAGTCGGGCAGGCAAGGGGGGTTGCCGCAGTTCTCGCGACCGAGTCGGGCGGGTGCGGAGGGGAGCGGCGCGGCCGGGAGTGCGCGGCCGAAGCGGTCGGGACCGATGGCGGACGACGACATTCCGCCCCCCGATTTCCCGGACCTGCCCGACGACCCGGGGCCGGGGGACTTCACCCCGCCGGACCTCGCGCAGTTCGAGACCTCGGCGCCGGGCGAGTACGCGCCGCCCGCGGTGCCGGGGCCGCTGACGGCCGAGGAGGAGCAGGAGATGCTCGCCGAGGCGGCGACGCCGGTGGCGCCGGAGGATCGGCGCGACCCCGACGAGGTCGCCCTGGAGTTGCTCCGCGCCGAACTCGGCGCTACCCGGCTGGATGGTTGACAACCCCCGGTCCGACGACGTTAAGTTAACGGGAGTTCGCACACCGGCGCTACTATGAACGGGTGGCCGCGAACTCCGATCCGACGAGGTTCTATGGTATGCCCAGACGTGCGGGCGGCCAGAGCGTGCGTCTGTCGAAGCGTGCCGAGTTTTGTACAGCGTTAGGACGGTCGGTCGCACGGCCGGTCGGCGAGGTTATCCGCGCCTGTACCGCATACCGCGGTGCGGGGGCACCTTAAGGAAGGAACACTCCGATATGACCACAGAGGCCTACATTTACGAGGCCATCCGCACTCCGCGCGGCCGCGGCAAGAAGAACGGCTCGCTGCATTCGGTCAAGCCGATCGACCTGACTGTTGGTCTGATCCAGGAGCTGCGCAACCGCTTCCCCAACCTCGACGAGGACCGGATCTCCGACCTGATCCTGGGTTGCGTCGCACCGGTGGGCGACCAGGGCGGTGATATCGCGCGCACCGCAGTCACCGTGGCGGGCCTGCCCCCCACCGTCGGCGGCTTCCAGCTGAACCGGTTCTGTGCCTCCGGCCTCGAAGCGGTCAACCTGGCCGCCCAGAAGGTGCGCTCGGGCTTCGACGACCTGGTCATCGCGGGTGGTGTGGAGTCGATGTCCCGCGTGCCGATGGGTTCCGACGGCGGCGCCTGGGCGCTGGACCCGGCCACCAACTACGACACCTACTTCGTTCCGCAGGGTGTCTCCGCCGACCTGATCGCCACCATGGAGGGTTTCACCCGCGAGATCGTCGACGGTTACGCGGTGCGCTCGCAGGAGCTGGCGGCCAAGGCCACCACCGGCGGCTACTTCGCCAAGTCGCTCGTGCCGGTCAGGGACCAGAACGGCCTGATCGTGCTCGACAACGACGAGCACATGCGTCCGGGCACCACCCTCGAAGACCTCGCCAAGCTGCAGCCCTCGTTCGCCATGGTCGGTGAGATGGGCGGCTTCGACGCGGTGGCGTTGCAGAAGTACCACTTCGTGGAGAAAATCGACCACGTCCACCACGGCGGCAACAGCTCGGGCATCGTCGACGGCGCCGCGCTGGTGCTGGTCGGCTCCGAAGAGGCGGGCAAGGCTTCGGGCCTGACCCCGCGCGCCCGCGTCGTCGCGACCGCCACCAGCGGTGCCGACTCCACCATCATGCTGACCGGCCCGACCCCGGCCACCAAGAAGGTGCTCGACAAGGCCGGCCTGACCGTCGACGACATCGACCTGTTCGAGATCAACGAGGCGTTCGCCTCCGTGGTGCTCAAGTTCCAGAAGGACCTGAACATCCCGGACGAGAAGCTGAACGTCAACGGCGGCGCCATCGCCATGGGCCACCCGCTGGGCGCCACCGGCGCCATGATCACCGGCACCATGGTCGACGAGCTCGAGCGCCGCAACGGCCGCTACGCGCTGATCACCCTGTGCATCGGTGGCGGCATGGGCGTGGCCACCATCATCGAGCGGGTCTGATCCCACCGGTCACTGATTCAACAAGGAGACACAGAGCTGTGAGCGAAACCAACATGATCGGTTGGGAAAAGGATTCGGACGGCATCGTCGTACTGACGATGGACGACCCGAACCAGGGCGCCAACACGATGAACGAGCTGTACAAGAAGTCGATGACCGAGACGGTCGACCGGCTCGTGGCCGAGAAGGACGACATCACCGGTGTCGTGCTGACCTCGGCGAAGAAGACCTTCTTCGCCGGCGGCGACCTGAAGAACATGATGAAGGTCGGCCCGGAAGACGGCCAGGCCCTCATGGACGAGCTGGGCCAGATCAAGGGTGCCCTGCGCAAGCTGGAGACCCTCGGCAAGCCGGTCGTCGCGGCCATCAACGGCGCCGCCCTCGGCGGCGGCCTGGAGATCGCGCTGGCCACCCACCACCGCATCGCCGCCGACGTCCCCGGCTCGCAGATCGGCCTGCCCGAGGCGACCCTGGGCCTGCTGCCCGCCGGTGGCGGCATCATCCGCACCGTGCGCATGCTCGGCCTGCAGAACGCGCTCATGGGCGTGCTGCTCCAGGGCCAGCGCAACAAGCCGGCCAAGGCCAAGGAGATCGGCCTGGTCGACGAGCTGGTCGGCTCGGTCGAAGAGCTGATTCCGGCCGCCAAGGCGTGGATCAAGGCCAACCCCGAGGGCGGCGTGCAGCCCTGGGACAAGAAGGGCTTCAAGATCCCCGGCGGCACCCCGGCCAGCCCGGCGTTCGCGGCCAACCTGCCCGCCTTCCCGGCGAACCTGCGCAAGCAGCTCAAGGGCGCCAACATGCCCGCCCCGCGTGCCATCATGGCCGCCGCGGTCGAGGGCGCGCAGGTCGACATCGACAACGCCTCGCTGATCGAGTCGCGCTACTTCGTGCACCTGCTGACCGGCCCGGTCGCCAAGAACATGATCCAGGCCTTCTTCTTCGACCTGCAGTCGATCAACAACGGCGGCTCGCGTCCCAAGGATGTGCCGAAGAAGGAGATCAAGAAGGTCGGCGTGCTCGGCGCGGGCATGATGGGCGCGGGCATCGCCTACGTCTCGGCCAAGGCCGGCTACGAGGTCGTGCTCAAGGACGTCACCATCGAGGCGGCCGAGCGCGGCAAGAACTACTCGGAGAAGATCGAGGCCAAGGCCCTCTCCCGTGGCAAGACCACCGAGGAGAAGTCCAAGGCGCTGCTGGACCGCATCAAGCCGACCGCGGACCCGGCCGACTTCGCCGGCGTCGACTTCGTCATCGAGGCCGTCTTCGAGAACACCGAGCTCAAGCACAAGGTGTTCCAGGAGATCGAGGACATCGTCACCCCGGACGCCCTGCTGGGCTCCAACACCTCCACCCTGCCGATCACCGGTCTCGCGACCGGCGTGAAGCGCCAGGAGGACTTCATCGGCATCCACTTCTTCTCGCCTGTCGACAAGATGCCGCTGGTGGAGATCATCAAGGGTGAGAAGACCTCCGACGAGGCGCTGGCCCGGGTGTTCGACTACACCCTCGCCATCAAGAAGACCCCGATCGTCGTCAACGACAGCCGCGGCTTCTTCACCTCTCGCGTGATCGGCACGTTCGTCAACGAGGCGATCGCCATGCTCACCGAGGGCATCGAGCCCGCCACCATCGAGCAGGCCGGTTCGCAGGCGGGCTACCCGGCGCCGCCGCTGCAGCTGACCGACGAGCTGAACATGAAGCTCATGCTGAAGATCGCCAAGGAGACCGAGGAAGCGGCCGCCAAGGGCGATATCGCGATGGGCACCGAGCGTCACCCGGCGATCGCGGTCATCGAGTACATGGTGAACGAGGCGCAGCGTCCGGGTCGTCTGGAGAAGGCCGGCTTCTACGAGTACGACGAGAACGGCAAGCGTCTGGGCATCTGGCAGGGCGTTCGCGACCACTTCAAGACCAACGCCGGTTTCGGAGTGCCGCTGCAGGACCTGATCGACCGGATGCTGTTCGCGGAGGCGATCGAGACCCAGAAGTGCTTCGACGAGGGTGTGCTCGAGACCACCGCCGACGCCAACATCGGCTCGATCTTCGGCATCGGGTTCCCGGCCTGGACCGGTGGCGTGCACCAGTTCATCGTCGGCTACCCGGGTGGGCAGGAGGCCTTCGTGGCTCGTGCCGACTACCTGGCCGAGAAGTACGGCAAGCGCTTCGAGGTTCCGGCGTCGCTGCGCAAGTGAAGTATCGGATGAGCTGAGGCTCGCCGAGGGAAGCCCGTCATCGCGTCGCGGTGGCGGGCTTCCGCCGTTTCTCCACCACACCGCGACCCGGCCGCGCTACGTTGGATATGCGCAGGCAATGAGGACTGGCGCTGTGCCCGCCGGTCCGGCTGTCGTCGGCACGAGGTGGTCCAGGTGAAGCATCAGCCGCGTTCGGACGGGTCCGAACTCGATGCGGCCCAGGTCGATGTGAGCGACCGGCCGGTGGCCGGATCTTCGCGTGCCGAAACCGCCGGCGAACCCACGCAACGCCACGCCCCGATCGGTATCGTCGACGAACTGGAGGATGCCGGGCTGACGGGCGCGGTGGAGATCGGGCGCGGCGGGTTCGGCGTGGTGTACCGGTGCTGGCAGGTGGCGCTGGATCGCGTCGTGGCGGTCAAGGTGCTCTCGCCGGACATGGACGCCGAGAGCCGGGAGCGGTTCCTGCGCGAGGAGCAGGCGATGGGCCGGGTGTCGGGGCACCCGAACATCGTCGACATCCTGCAGGTCGACGTCACCGCCGGCGGTCTGCCGTTCATCGTCATGCCGTTCTGCGCGCACGGATCCCTCGAACAGCTCATCGTCGAACAGGGACCGCTGAGCTGGGCCGACACTCTGCGGGTCGGGGTGAAACTGGCGGGCGCCATCGAGAGCGCGCATCGCGCCAGGATTCTGCACCGCGACGTCAAGCCGGGCAATGTGCTGCTCAGCGCTTACGGGGAACCGCAGCTGACCGACTTCGGGATCGCCCGCATCCCCGGCGGGTTCCGTACCTCCAGCAACCTGATCACCGGCTCGCCCGCCTTCACCGCCCCGGAAGTGCTCAAGGGTGAGGAGCCGACCGTCCGCTCCGACGTCTACGGTCTGGGCGCGACGCTGTTCGCGCTGCTCACCGGGCACGCGGCGTTCGAGCGGCAGGCCGGTGAGCGGGTGGTCGCGCAGTTCCTGCGGATCACCACCCAGCCCGTTCCCGACCTGCGTGAACAGCACATCCCGGCGCCGGTGGCCAAGGCCATCGAGGCCGCCATGTCGCCCGAGGTCCATCGGCGCCCGGCCTCGGCCTACGAGTTCGGCGAGATGCTGCGCGCGGCCCAGCGCGAGCTGGGGCAGGTGCCCGACGAGATGGCGCTGCTCGACCCGATCGCGCACGACCAGGATCTCGGCGAACCCGCGGCCGAGACCGAGGAGCAGGTCTCGCGCACGCAGTGGTCGACGCGGTCGATTCCCGCGATCGCCTCCCGGCGTAGCTGGCCGTTGACACTGCGACCGAATGTGTCCCGGCATCCCGGCGGGACCGACGCCGCGGCCCAGGCCGCGGGGGCGGGCACCGTGGCGGTGGAGGCCGGGTGGTCGACCACCGGCTCCGCGGGCGCCGCTCCGCCGCCGACCGCCGCGACCAAATTCCGCCCGGCCACGCCCGCCAAGGAGCCGCTGGCCCGGCCGCGTCTGCTGGAGACGCTGCGCGCGGGTGGGCGACGCAGGCTCGCCCTCATCCACGCGCCCGCGGGCTTCGGCAAGAGCACGGTGGCCGCGCAGTGGCGAGCCGAGCTCTCCGAGCACGGCGTGCCGGTGGCCTGGATCAGCCTGGACCGCTACGACGACACCGAGGTGTGGTTCCTGGCGCATCTGCTGCAGGCCATTCACCGGGTGCGCCCGGACATCGGCGTCGGTTTGGAGCAGGTGCTCGAGGAAGAGCTCGACGACGCGGTTCCCTATGTCATCAGCACGCTGATCGACGAGGTGCACAGCGGCGGCGAGACCATCGTGGTGGTGATCGAGAACTGGCATCGCATCACCGACTCCGGCGCGCTGCGCGCGATGGACACCCTGCTCCGCAACGGCTGTCATCACCTGCGTTTCGTGGTGACCAGCCGCGACCAGTCCGGCCTGCCGTTGAACGCCATGCGGGTGGACGACGAACTGGTCGAGATCGGTTCCGCGCAATTGCGGCTCACCCTCGAAGAGACCGCCGGGATTCTGGTGGAGCGCAACGGTTTCGACCTCACCGACAAGCAGGTGGAGCAGATCCATCGGTCCACCGACGGCTGGCCCGCCGCCGTGCAGCTGATCAGTCTGGCACTGCGCGGCAACAACGATCCGCAGCGCTTGCTGGCCTCCGGCCCGGAAAGCGGGCACAACATCCGCGAGTACCTGGCCGAGAACGTGCTCGACACCCTCGAACCGCGGATGCTCGACTTCCTGACCGCGGTCGCGGTCGTCGAGCGGGTGAACGCCGACCTGGCGGGCGCGCTGTCGGAGGACAGCGAAGCCGAGATGCTGCTGGCCCAGGCCGAACAACGGGAACTGTTCCTGCGCCGCATCGAGCACGATGCCGGCTGGTACCGGATGCAGCCGCTGTTCGCCGAGCACCTGCGCGCCCGGCTGGAGCGCACCGATCAGTCGAAACTGCGGTCGCTGCACCGCAAGGCCTCCCGCTGGTACGCCGAGCACCAGTTCCTGCGCAAGTCCGTCGACCACGCGCTCGCGGCGACCGACCTGAAGATGGCGCTGGATCTGGTCGAGGGCGGCGGAATGGACCTCATCGACGGCTCCAGGCTGGCCACGCTGCTCGGCACCGTCTCGAAACTACCGCTGCAGCAGGTGACCTCACGCTCCAAATTGCTGATGGCGGTGGCCAGGGCCAACGTGAACCTGCAGCAGTCGGACGCGGCGCGCTCGGCGTTGGGCAAACTGACCAACATGCTGCCCGGCGGCGAGGCCGCCACCGAGGGCGAGACCCGCAACGAGCGCCGCGAGGCCGCTGTGCTCGCCGCCGCGGACGCGGTCACCCGCGACGACACCGAGGGCGTGCTCGACCAGGTCGCCGAGGTCCTCGACGATCCCGGTGATCTGCCCACCTGGACGGTGTCGACGGCGGCGAATGTCGCTGCCTACGCGCGTCTGTGCGCGTTCGACTTCGACGGGGTGCGTGAGATCCAGGACTGGGCCGCGCCCTATCACGAGAAGTCGAAATACCAGCTGGGGCCGGTGTTCGGCCTGCTGGCACGCGGGGTGGCCGCCTACGAGCAGCTCGATGTCCGTGGCGCGCTGGAGCACTTCGAGGCCGCGTGCGAGGTCGCGCGCCGGGCCGGGCCGCGCTCGCACGGGGTGCGGGTGGTCTCGGCGATGCTGGGCGAGTTGCGATACCGGGCGGGCGACCTGGCGAGCGCCGACCGGCTGCTCGACGAGAGTCATCAGCTGGTGGCCAGGGTCGGCACCGTCGATGTGCTGCTCGCGACCTTCGTGATCGGCGCGCGGGTCAAGGCGCTGATCGGAGACATGCGGGCCGCGACGGCCCGACTGGAGGAGGGCGAGCGCATCGCCGCCGACGGCAATCTGCCCCGGCTGGCGGCGTATGTCCGGGCCGAGCGGCTGCGGCTCGGCCTGCCGGTGCCCGCGCTGCCGGAGGAGGAATTGCTCAGCGGCCGGGGAGTGCGACGCGCGCGCGGCGCCGACGCGCTGATCGCCGAGGCCCAGGAGATCGCCGCCATCCGGGCCATGCTGGCAGGCATGCCCCCGCACTCCGAGGAAGCGGCGGTGCGCCACGCGCGCGCACTGTACGGGCGGGCCATCGAGCAGGGCCGTCCGCGCGCGGAACTCGACACCGCCCTGCTGCTGGCCGAATGCCTGGCGGCCGCGGGCTGGGTCGGCGAGGCGACCTCTCTGCTCGTGCCCGCCGCCGAGACGTGCGCCCGGCTCGGCTGGTCGCGACCGCTGCTGGATGCGGGGCCCAGGGTGGTCGCGATCCTGCGTGTGCTGCGTAGCGAGGCCCGCCCGGCCGCCGAGGAGGGCTCCCCTACGGAACCGGGGGCTTCGCCGCCCGACGCGCCGCTGCTACCAGGGCACTTCCTCGACGATGTACTCGGTTGATCCCGTGCGGGCCGGGGCGCCCGCCGGCACCGACGAGCCGGCCGCGGCGTAGCGCCTCGCTCGATCTCTCGCGGAAATCCCCAACCGGGCCCTCGACGGCCTGACCCGCTGCGGCGACCGGATGATCGCGGTGGCGGCCGGGCAGGGCTGCCCCGGTCGGACCGGAGCCGCCCTTCGGCGAATGATGGCTGCCCGATCGGCTCAGGGCTGCCACCAGGGGCGCAGCGGAACTGTCCAGCTGCCGTCCGCGGGTACCTTGACGCCGAGCACCTGGTGCAGTTGCACCACATTGCGCTGGAAGCCCAGCCGCGAACCGGCCATGTACAGGCCCCACACCTTCGCCGTGCCCTCACCGACATCGGCGACGCAGGCATCCCAGTGCTCGACCAGGTTCTTGCACCATTCGTGCAGCGTCAGCGCGTAGTGCTCGCGCAGGTTCTCCTCGTGCAGCACCTCGAGGCCCACGTTCTGGATCTCGGAGATGATGCGCCCGGAACCGATCAGCTCGCCGTCCGGGAAGACGTAGCGGTCGATGAAATCGCCCGCCCTGGTGGTGCGGGTGTTGTCCGGCCGGGTGATGCAGTGGTTGAGGAAGATGCCGCCGTCGCGCAGCTTGTCGCGGATGTAGCCGAAGTAGAACGGGTAGTTGTGCACGCCGATGTGCTCGGTCAGACCGATGGAGGACACCGCGTCGAAATCGGCCTCCGGGACGTCGCGGTAGTCGCAGTGGCGGACCTCGGCCAGTTCGCTCAGGCCCTCTTCCTCGATCTTCGCCCGCGCCCAGGCCGCCTGCTCCGCGGAGAGCGTCGCGCCGATGACGCGCACGCCGCGCGCGGCCGCGTAGCGCACCATGCCGCCCCAGCCGCAGCCGATGTCGAGCAGCCGGTCGCCCGCCTTCAACTTCAGCTTCTCGAATACCAGGCGGTACTTGTTCTCCTGTGCCCGTTCCAGCGTCCAGTCCGGTTCGCCGTAGGCGGCGCAGGTGTAGGTCATCGACGGGCCGAGGACGTATTCGTAGAACTCGTTGGACACGTCGTAGTGGTGGTGGATCGCCTCGGCGTCGCGGGCCTTGGTGTGGCGCAGGCCCTCCAAAGCGATACGCCGCCAGCGCGGGAGTGTCTCCTGCGGTGGCGGCGCGATCGGCTTGAGTCTCTCCCAGCCCAGCGACCTGGCGATGGTCACCAGTGCCAGCGCCGAGGGCCGCCGGAACCTCAGATCCTGCAGCGCCTTCAGCGCGTCGTAGGGATCACCGGGGTGTACGCCGGTGACGGTCATGTCACCGGAGATGTAGGCGCGCGCCATGCCGAGATCACCCGGCGCGGTGGCCAGGTAGTTGATCCCGCGCGGGGTAGCGAGGTGCAGGGTGTAGGGAGAATCGGCCGGACCGGTGGAGCTGCCGTCGTAGGCGGTCAACCGGATCGGGCTCGTGCCCTCGATGAGGGTGTCGAAGATTTCGGCAATGGTCAGTTTGGTTCCTAGATCGGCGAAGACGTCGGAGCGGTCCTTGAATGTCGTCATCTGCGTTGCACCGCCTTCGAATACAAGTCCAGCAGGCGCTGGTCCGGGTCGTAGCGTTTCTTGAGATCGGTGTAGATCTGCCCGCCGTACAGCTCCGCGAACTCGTCCTCGCGGTAGTAGGAATCCGAGTACAGCGATTTGTGGCCGTCGAATTCGGTCACGGTCTTCTCGATCGCGCGGTTGGCCGCGCCCTCCGGTTGCCCGGGGACGGTCGGCACGGCCGACCAGAATCCGACGTTCACATAGGTGCGTCCGCGCTCGAGCGGGTACAGCGGCCAGCCCCGCGTCCCGCCGGCACCGCGCATCGCGGGCCCGTGCTCGCGCAATCGCAAGGGACACAACCAGATCGGCTCGATCGGGATCTCGCGCAGGAACCACTCCACGAAATCGGCGGTGCGCTCGACCGGCACCTCGATGTCCTGCACGACCCGCTCGCGCGGCGGGTTGCCCTTGCGGGCCTCGATCTTGTCGCCGATGTGGTACCGGTGATCCAGCGCGACCAGTTTCCAGTAGAAGCTGCTGCGCCGATAGCGTTTCGGCCAGAAGCGGCGGATGCGGGGATTCTGGGTGCCGAAAGCGCGCGAGCACCAGAACCAGTCGGTATCCCAGCGCCAGAGGTAGTCGTGGATGGTCAGCCGGTCGCGCCGGGGGGTGGCCGAATCGTGCTGGATGGACCGGTAGTAGATGTCCATCCCGGTGTAGTCGGAGACCGGACCCGGCTCGTCGGTCTGCCTGCCGAGGGTCAGGTAACTCTCGTCGGCGCCGAACACCACGCCGTCGAGATAGTCGACCCGCTCGCCGTCGTAGCCGCGCTCGTCGACGATGGCGGCCAGTGCGGCTTCCAGTGCGCGCAGGTCGTGGAAGCGCACGTGCCGCAGCGCGACGTAGGGCAGCACCGGCTCCAGTTCGATCTTCAATCGGACCGTGTAGCCGAGCGTGCCGTAGGAGTTGGGGAAACCGCGGAACAGGTCGGCGTGCTCGCCGTCGGGTGTGGCGGTGAGGATTTCGCCCGCCCCGGTGAGCACGTCCATTTCCAGCACCGACTCGTGCGGCAGGCCGTTGCGGAAGGAGGTGGACTCGATGCCGAGGCCGGTGACCGCGCCGCCGAGGGTGATGGTCTTGAGCTGCGGCACCACCAGCGGGGCCAGACCGTAGGGCAGGGTGGCCGCGACCAGATCCTCGTAGGTGGTCATGCCCGCGACATCGGCGGTGCGCGCCTCGGGGTCGACGGCGATGACGCGGGTCAGGCCCGATACGTCCAGTCCGGGCGCGGGGTTGGCTGCCCTGGCTCGGAACAGGTTCGAAGTCTTCTTCGCCAGGCGGACGGTCGCGCCGGGGGGGATGGCGTGGTAACTCGCCAGAAGTCGGTCGACGCCCGCTTCATGCGCGGCGAACCCTGATTCGCGTGCGGCCGGGGTGTGACCGGCCTTGCCCAGACTCACTGCCACCCCTGCGACGCTAGTACTCGCGGGTCGGGTCGGCCACAAAATACATGTGATGTCCCTGTAAATACCGGGGGTGAATATCGGTCTGCGGTCGATTCCGAGGGCGCGCGGCGCTCCGGGGCCGTCGCAGGGCAGGATTGGGGCACCTCGATCGACAACCGGACAAGGAGTTCACAGTGGGACAGGTCAGCGCCAGCAGTTCGATCACCGTTGCGGCCGATCCGAAGCGCGCGCTCGACGCCGTGGCGGACTACGTGACGGTGCGCCCGCGCATTCTCTCCGCGCACTACCGGGACTACAAGGTGGTCGAGGGCGGCCAGGGTGACGGCACGGTCGCCGAATGGACCCTGCAGGCCACCGAGACCCGGCAGCGCAATGTGCGGGCCACCGTCTCGGTCGCGGGCAGCATGGTCACCGAAACCGACGCCAACTCCTCGCTCGTGACCACCTGGACCGTCGCCCCGGAGGGCACCGGCTCGAAGATCACCCAGACCACCACCTGGCAGGGCGCGGGCGGCGTCAAGGGCATCTTCGAGGGTATCTTCGCCCCCCTCGGCCTGAAGAAGATCCAGGCCGAGGTGCTGGGCAACCTGCAGCGCGAACTGGCCTGAGCCGCACTCGCCCGGCCACGCGCGGGTATCCGCGCGGCCGGGCGGGTGGTCAGGCTTGGGCGGCGATATCGAAGAGGTTGCCCTCGGGGTCGGCCAGCGTGGTCCACACGATGCCGTACTCGTCGAAATCGCCGCGATGTTCGGCGCCGAGGCCGATCGCCCGGTCGATTTCCGCCTGCCGGTCGGTGGCGTACAGGTCCAGATGGACCACGTTCTTACCGGGGTTGCGTTCGCCGACCTTCAAGAACATCAGGACAGGTTGCTCGCCGGAGGTGCGGCCGATGGAGGCGAAGAACTCGCTGGCCTCGGGATCGACGGCTCGGCCGAGCAGTTCGCCCCAGAAGCGGGCCTGGGCGGCGGCGTCGACGCAGTCGAAGGTGACGGCGGCGATGGACAAAGACATGGTGTTCTCCTCGGGGTGCGTCGAGAGATGGGTAGGGGTGTCGCTCAACTGACGGGCCAGCAGATCTCGGTGCGGTAGTCGGCCGGATCGGCGGTGTCGCCGGGACCGGCGAGATAGATCTCGCGTACGGGCTCGGGCAGCGCCCGATCATGTTCGGCGACATGAGTTCCCAACGCGCCGTAGGTGCGGTCGACGTCGTCGAAGGAACCGCGGTGCAGGGCGATCGCGACCCGGTGGGCGGGCAGTACCGCCAATTCGAGTCCGGCGGCGGGGATCGCGTCGCCGGGCGGGACCGGAACGTAGGCGAGCACCTCGCCGACGTCGTCGGTGAAATAGTCCAGCGGGTAGGTCGCGCCCGCCGGACCGGCCGGTGCGGACCCCGCCGCCGCGATCGCCGCGTAGAGCCGGGGGTAGGCCGCCGCGCACCATCGGTCGATATCGGGCTTGGCGACCACTTCTCGCACGGCCAGCACTCGCGTCGACGGCAGGGCGCGGTATTCGATGCCCGGGGGCGAAGCCGGGGTGAGCAGGGCGCGCAGCGAGGCCACCACGTTCCTGGTGCGCTGCAACTGCTCCTCCATGCGCACCAGGTGCGCGCGCAGGGTGGCGTCGCGGGCGGCGATGTCGGGAGCCGCCAGCACGTCCCTGATCTCGGGCAGCGGCATGTCCAGCAGGCGCAGCCTGCGGATGAGCAGCGCCTGCTCCACCTGGTCGGTGCGGTAGCGGCGGTAGCCGGACCCCGGGTCGATCTCGGCAGGGGCGAGCAGGCCGATGTCGTGGTAGTGCCGCAGGGTTTTCACGCTCAGGTTCGAAAGACGAGCGAACTCCCCGATGGCGACGGTCGCGGTCATGGGCAACAGCAAACACTCTCCAGCACGGGGAGAGTCAAGCCGGACCCGCTCAGTTCGCGAGTACGAAGGCCAGCAGCAGCGTGTCCGTGCCCGCCTCGCGCCACCACGAATAGCCGAGCCAGACGCCGGGCACGACCTCTCTGATCTCGTCGTAGACCTGTGGGGTGGGTGAGGGGGCGTAGTCCAGAACCCAGGTCGGGTCGCCGTCGGCGATCGACGGCGCGCGGTAGATGTCGGCATGCCAGGCGTCGGTGCCGTCGGCCAGCCGGTTGGTGACCGCCCCGCCGTCCGGGCCGGTGGTGAACGTCTTGCCGGTCCACACCGTCGGCGCGAGGTCGCTGCCGTAGCCCGGTCGGATCACCCGGCCCCGGGTGAACCCCGACGGCGCGGCGCCCGCGTCGGCGGCGGAGTAGATCGCGTCCTGCTGCCCTGGCGTGCACCGGGCGCGCAGCGCGGCCAGCGTGGCGACCTTGTCGGTGGGATCCAGCAGGCAGCCGCCCCCGTAGTCGAGGGACGCCGGTCGGGCGTCCGCGCTGACGGCACTGCCGAAGAGGAGCATGCCTGCCGCCAGTGCGAGCACGCCGCCGCGCAGACCGTCACGAATGTCGTTGTGCAGTAGTGAAAGAACTCGTGTCATACCTGTGAATCGCCGATCCGAACCTGTCGCTTGTCCAACTTCGTTGCGTCTTCCCCGTCGACGTGAGTTCAAACCCGCACGGCCCGCCGCGGCCGGAGGGCCGCGGCGACTAGGCTGAACATCGACAACCCCGCCAGAGGAGGACATGCCGTGCAGCCCGGTGGTCAATTCGACATGCAGCAGTTACTCGCCCAGGCACAGCAGATGCAGGAAGCGGTGATGCAGGCGCAGGCCGAGATCGCGGCCGCCGAGGTGACCGGCCAGGCGGGCAACGGGCTGGTCACCGTCACCCTCAAGGCCAGCGGCGAAGTGGTCGCGCTGACCATCGACCCGAAGGTCGTCGATCCCGACGATGTGGAGGGCCTGCAGGATCTGATCATCGGCGCGGTCAACGACGCCTCCGCTCGGGCCCAGCAATTGGCCGCCGAGCGTCTCGGGCCGCTGGCGGGTGGCGGCTCGCTGCCCGGTCTGCCCGGCTTCTGATCGAGGACGCGTCGGTTGTACGAGGGGCCGGTACAGGATCTGATCGACGAACTGGGCAGACTGCCCGGCGTCGGTCCCAAGAGCGCGCAACGCATCGCCTTCCACCTGCTGCAGGTCGAGCCGCCGGAGATCGACCGGTTGCAGGCCGCGCTGCAGAAGGTGCGTGACGGGGTGCGCTTCTGCGCGGTGTGCGGCACCGTCGCCGACGGAGAGCTGTGCAGACTGTGCGCCGACCCGCGCCGGGACCGCACGGTGATCTGCGTGGTCGAGGAGCCCAAGGACGTGCAGGCGATCGAGCGGACCAGGGAGTTCCGCGGGCGTTACCACGTGCTCGGCGGCGCGCTCGACCCGCTCAGCGGTATCGGCCCCGATCAGTTGCGGATCAGGGAACTGCTGGCCCGCATCGGCAACCAGGACGACGGGGTCGATGTCACCGAGGTGATCATCGCCACCGACCCGAACACCGAGGGGGAGGCGACCGCGACCTATCTGGTCCGGATGCTGCGCGATTTCCCCGGGCTGTCGGTCACGCGCCTGGCGTCGGGCCTGCCGATGGGCGGGGATCTGGAATTCGCCGACGAACTGACGCTGGGGCGGGCGTTGTCCGGGCGGCGCGCGCTCTGAGCGTGCCCGCCTCGCGTCGAGTCCGCGCTCGGCAGCACCCGGCGGCGGCGACCGGCGCGATCAGAAGTCGACTCGTTCCCAGGTCCGTGCCTGCACGGCCGCCCGATCTCCCCGGGCCCACGCCCAGATGATCTCGGCGACATCGCGGGGCTCGGTCAGCGTGAGGGCGTAGTGCCGGTCCGGCCCGCCCTCGCGGTACTCGACGGCGAATTCGCCGGGCGCGGTGCGGAAGGTCTGGATGTAGTGCTGCGGTGCCCGTTCGACGATGAGATACGGGCCGGGCTCGGCGAGTTCGGGAACCCATTGGTGCACGAGAGTTTCCGTCAAGTAAGGGAATTCGCCCGCGCCGCCGTGCGTGACAGTGACCGGGACGCGGCCGGCGGGGTCGATCAACCAGGCCAGTTGCGGATCGTAGAGAGCGTAGTCGCGCGGCGTGCCGATCTCGAACAGCAGGGCGCGCACGTGCCCGATGGCGTCGTAGGGGCAGGCCACGTGCAGCACCGACCCGGTCGCCTTTGCGCCGACTTCGGCGTTGTCGGCGAGGAAGGAATCCTCCTCCGGCAGCGCCGCATTGCGTTCGTTGATCACCGCGGCCATGGCGGTGACCGTCTCGGTCTGCGGCAGACCCTGCTGCGCGGTCAGGTAGCCGTCCACCTCGGACGGAGTGCGCGCGACACCGGATGGCAACAGAACGAAGTCGTAGTTCACCCGGTCAGCCTAGTGACGGGCCGACCGCCGGTGCCTGCCCGGTTCCGTGGCCTGGGCGCGGCCGCGCGTGTCGCGGTTCGGGACCGCACGCGGCTTTCGCGTCATGCGCTGCGCCGCTGTCCGCGTTCCTCGGCGCAGGCGCATCCGCCCGCCACATCGGCGCAGTCGACGACGAAGGTATGCCGTGCCCGGTCGAGGTCCACGCAGTCCTCGGTGCACTCCGCCGACCAGTCCTGATGCACGACCAACGTCCCGTGACAGTGGTCGACCCCGGTGTCGCATCCCCCGCAACCCGGTGCGCGCATGTGCCCTCCTGACTGGGATGTCGGTTCGTCGGTCGACCTAGATGACACCACATGCCTCCGACACGAAGCGCCACCGGCGCGCTGTGGGCATACGCTTCCAGCTGAGGAGGTGGTCAGCGTGAGCAATGCCGCTGAACAATTCGACGACGCTCGACAGTTCAACGTCCACGAGGCTGGGACTCATCTGTCGCGGATCCTGGAGCGGGTCGAGCACGGCGAGGAGATCGTCATCAGCCGTGCAGGCCATCCGGTCGCCGAGGTGGTCCCGCTGGTTCGCCCGGTGGATCGTCGCGGCGGCGGGTCGCTGCGCGGCCGAATGGTGCTGGACACCGATGGGGATTCCGAGGAGACCAACGCGGAGATCGCGGCGGATTTCGGAAACGCACCGTGAGTCTGCTGCTGGACCCCATGTCCTCCTCTGGTGGTTCGCCGCCGAACCCCGGCTGTCGGATGAGGTGAAAGCGCGGCTCGACCACGAACCCGACGTCGGACTGCTCACGCCCTGATTCAGGCGCGGAGGCGTTCGCGGCGCAACTGCTCGACCTCGGGCAGGTCGAGAGGGGACAGGGACTCGACGCCGAGCGCGCGGGCCAACAGGAGGTCGGCGAGTTCGGGGTTGCGGGCCAGGGCGGGGCCGTGCATGTAGGTGCCGAAGACCGAACCCTGGACAACGCCTTCGAGGCCGTCGCCGACGCCGTTGCCGACGCCACGGGTGACGCGGGCCAGGCCCTCGGCGTCCGGGCCGAGAGTGGTTCCGCCGCGGTGGTTCTCGAAGCCGGTGAGGGGAGCGCGCAGGCCGGGGACGATGGGGGAGGTGACCACCTCGCCGATGGCGCGGCGGTCCTGGGGAGAGGTGGTGACGTCGAGGAGGCCGACGCCCTCGACACGCTCGCCCGAGGAGGTCTCGTACCAATTGCCGAGCACCTGGATGGCCGCGCAGATGGCGAGCACCGGGGCGCCCTTGGCGGCGGCCTGTTGCAGGCCGGGGTACTGGCGCAGGTGGCGGGTGGCCAGCCGCTGGGCGGAGTCCTCGGCGCCGCCGAGGGTGTAGATGTCCAGCGACTCGGGGACCGGGTCGGTGAGGTTGATCTCCACGATCTCGGCGTCGTGGCCGCGCATGCGCAGGCGCTGGCGCAGGACGAGCGCGTTGCCGCCGTCGCCGTAGGTGCCCATCACATCGGGCAGTACCAGCCCGATCCGTACCGTCGACTCGCTCATGCCTCGTTCCCCACCGTGCTGTCGGCGGTGCGCACCGTGCCGTACACCGTGCTCACATCGGTCCTACTCGTGCCTACCGTGCTCTTACTCGTGCGCCCGGCGCTCGCAGCTGTGCGCGCGACGCTTCTCCCTGTGTTCACTGCGCTCGTATTCCTGCCCGCCGCGACTCCAGATCCCGGTTCAGGTCGCGGAAGGCGGTGTAGTTGGCCAGCACCTCGACCTGCCCCGGCGGACAGGAAGCGATGGCGCGCAACGGATCCGCCACCGTGGTGTGCCGCACGCCCGCGTAGGTGAGCCGGACCGCGAGGTCGGTGGCGCGTTCGCCCGCGGCGACCACCTGCACGTCCTCGAAGTGCTCGAAACGCACGTCCCACAGCCAGGACAGGTCCTCGCCGTCGGGCACCTGGCCGTTGACCGCGATGACCAGTCCGGCCGCCGAGCGGTCGATCATCGACAGGGCCTCCTGCCAGCCCGCCGGGTTCTTCGCCAGCAGCAGCCGGGCGGAATGCTCGCCGACCTGCACCGTCTTGTAGCGGCCCGCGATCTCGCGCACGGTGCCCGCCGCCACCGCGGCCTTGGCGGGGTCGGCGCCGAGCGCCACCGCCGCCGCGACGGCCTGGGCCGCGTTACCGCGGTTCGCCCGCCCCGGCAGGGCCAGGTGCAGCGGGTAACGGGTGCTGTCCGGGCCGACCAGGTCCTCGCCTTCCAGCGACCAATCCGGTTCCGGGCGTTGGAAATCGGTGCCCGTGCTGTGCCAGTGCGCGCCTTCCCAG
Organism: Nocardia higoensis; assembly: GCF_015477835.1. Lineage (NCBI taxonomy): Bacteria > Bacillati > Actinomycetota > Actinomycetes > Mycobacteriales > Nocardiaceae > Nocardia > Nocardia higoensis. The sequence continues at coordinate 51,831 of NZ_JADLQN010000008.1, forward strand.
ATGATCGGCTCGCCGCTGCGCGGGCAACTGGTGGCGTCCATCGCCCAGCCGCTGCCCGCGGCCACCCAGATCACGTTCGGGTGGTCGTAGGCGATGGAGGTCATCAGCACGTCGTCGCAGTTGGCGATGACCACCGCCTCGGGGTGCCTGGCCAGGCCCGCGCGCAGCTTGCGTTCGATCATGTTGATCTCGCCGACCCGGTCGAGCTGGTCGCGGCTGAGATTGAGCAGCACGATCGCGGCGGGCTTCAGCTCGTCGGAGACGTGCGGGAGGTGCAGCTCGTCCACCTCGATGGCGGCCAGCGGCACGCCGGGGTGCTGACTCAGCGCGGCGACGATGCCCGCGTCCATATTGGCGCCGTCGGCCTGGGTGGCGACCGCGCCGAGCGTGCTCAGCGCGGCGGTGGTCATCCTGGTCGTGGTCGACTTGCCGTTCGTGCCCGTGATCAGCACCGTCCGGCGGCCGCGACCGAGCTGCGTCATGATCGTCGGGTCGATCTTCAGCGCGATCAGGCCGCCGATCATCGAGCCGTTGCCGCGACCGGCGCGCCGTGAGGCCCACGACGCCGCCGCCGCGGCTCGCAGGGCGATCCGCCCGCGTATCGAAAAGTCCGCCACGCACGCGAGTGTATGTGTGACCGGCGCGGCGGGCGCGTTCCGGGTCGGCGCCCGGATCCGCATCACGCCCCGCGTTCGACACGCACACCGGCGAGCGGCGCTTCGGCGGTGGCCGCCGCGACCGCTCAGACCGATATGCGGCCGCAGCGGGTCCCGCCCGGCCTTCTCGCCGGCTGGTCCGTGGCAGCTTTTCAGATGTCCAGTACGTTGGGCAGACCCGCGGCGTAGCGGTCGGCGTCGATGCGGCGCAGCGGCTCCAGTTCGGCGGCGCGGTGCAGGGTGTACATCGCGCACCGAGGAGCGTTCGAGCCGATCGTGTCGAGCAGGGCGTTCACGGCGGCGCGTGCGGACTCGTTGGCGCCTTCCATGGTCGCCAGATCCACATTGGTGCGCACGTAATCACCGGCCAGGAAGAGATTCTCCAGCGCGCCGTGCGGTTCGGGCCGCAGATCCCAGGAGCCCGCGGTGTTGATCAGCAGCGGGTCGGCGTTGGTGTTGCGGCCGGAATCCGCGTGCCAGACGATCGCGGGGTCCAGGAACCAGGAGTGCAGGTCCGCGTCGTGCAGCAGTTCGGCGCGATCGTTGAGGTGGGCCTTCATCTGCGCCCACGCCTCGCGGGCGATCTCCTCGGGCGTGCACTCCATCGCGGGCTTGCCGTACAGGATGCCCGGGGTGTGCCAGTCGGAGATGTCCACCGACAGGCAGTCGCGCACGGTGCCGTCGCCGTATTCGGGCAGCTTGCGCGCCCACAGGTGATTCTGACTGATGGAGGTCAGCGACCACGGCGAGTCGATGTAGGCGGTGTGACCGGGGGAGATGTCGGGGCTGGAGCGCAGGTAGTACTGGATTCCGGTCATCCAGTCCACGGTCAGCCGGTTCATACCCTCGAGTTCGGGGCGCACCGCGAGTACGTCCGGCGACCACAGTTCGCGCGCCTGCTCGGCGGCCAGCGCCACCACGACGTGATCGGCTTCGACGGTGCGGGCCGTGCCGGACTCGTCGACGATGCGCACCCCGGTGACCCGCCGGTCGCGGACGTCGAGGCCGCGCACCTCGGCGCCGACGGCGAAGCGCACACCGAGCCCGCGCATGTGCTCGGTCCACGGATCGATCCAGGTGAGATTGGTGTGGCCGTTGAGCACCCGGTCCAGCGCGCCGTCGTTGCCGATGCCGAGCGGGTTGCCGAGGAACTGCTCGCCCATGGTGCCGATGGTGCGCACGCTGGCCATATGGTCCTTGGCCGCGACCATGATGCTGGTCAGGGTGCGCGAGAGCAGCGCGCGGAATTCGTGTGAGCGCTCATGGCCGCGCACGAAATCCAGCCAGGACATGTACTCCCACTGTCGCAGGCGCCGGGCGTCGCAGCTGGTGTTGAACACCAGCAACCGGTTGGCGAAGAACAGCCCTTCCTCGGGGGTGATCTTCATCGCGGTCGCCAGTGTGGCTCCCAGAGTCTCGGAGAAGCCGGGCTTGCTCGGATCGGGGGGAGCGCCGAAATCCAGCGCGACCCGGAAATCCTCGCCGTCGCGGCGGGCGAATCTCGCCTCAGGAACCGCGACCAGGTTGTTCCAGACCCCGTCCGGGTTCGACCCGAACGGAATCCGCCGCATGGTGTCGGGGATGTGCCGGTAGAAGCCGGGGAAGAAGCGGAAGCCGTGCTCGCCGGGCAGTTCGGGCCGACCGCCGGAGGCGCTGCCGGGGACCGGGATGCTGCGCGCCTTGCCGCCGAGAGCGCGGCGCTCGTAGACGGTGACCTCGAAACCGCGTTCGGCCAGCTCGTGCGCCGCTGTCAGTCCGGCCACGCCGCCACCGAGTACCGCGACCCGGTTACCGCCCGCCGCCGCGGAGTATCCGGTTCGCCAGCCCGCGCCCACCGTCATCGCGCCTACCGCCACCGCTCCGCGAAGAACTGTCCTCCGGGATACGGCCCACCGCTGATCCGCCATTCGCAATTCGCTGCCCAGCCTCGTCAACCTGCACCGTCGCACACACTGTAGGGATCGGACCAGGGGGCTATCCCACCCGCCCCCGTTGCGGCCCGCGACCGTCGCCGCCGATCACGGGCCGCGGCCCCGGGCGTCGCACGTTGTCGGCGACACTACCGGGCACCGTTGCCCACCCGCGCGATTTCGCCTATCCCGTGGGCACTTCCGTCGCCTCGGGCCTGCCCTCGCGAGGGGCGCCGTACTCCCGGTGCCGACACGGTGACGAAAGCTCCCGTCATCACCACGGCGGCGCCGAACAGCTGTGCCGCCGTGGGGGTCTCGCCGAGCGCCAGCCAGGCGGCGGCGATACCCACCACCGGGACCAGCAGCGACAGCGGGGCGACGGTACCCGCCGGATAGCGGCTCATCAGGTACGTCCACAGTCCGGAGCCGCCGACCGTGCCGAGGGTCACCAGGTAGGCGAGGCCGAGCAGGGCTGCGGGCGCGGTCGCGGCACCGAGATCGGTCAGGGCGCGCAGGCCGGTCGCCGGGCCCTCGGTCAGGGCCGACAGGGCGAACAGCGGGACCGGGGGAATCACGGTCATCCACAAGGTCAGGTGCAGCGGGTTGACCGGCGGCTCGGAGCCGGGCGCGGCGCTCGTCGCCAGCCGTGAGCCGATATTGCCCAACGCCCAGCCGAATCCGCCCGCCAGGGTGAGCAGCATCGGCAGCAGCGCCGCCTCGCCCATCCGGTCCGCCCCGATGACCGCGATGCCCGCCGAGGCGACCGCCAGACCGATCAGCTGGCGCGGGCGCAGCCGTTCGCGCAGCAGCAGCGCGCCGAGCACCACGGTGAACGGGGCGGAGGTCTGCAACACCAGCGAGGCCAGGCCGGTCGGCATCCCCGCCCGCATGGCGGTGAACAGGAAGGCGAACTGCAGGATGCCGAATCCGATGCCGTAGAGCAGCAGCCAGCGCAGCGGCGCCGGTGGGCGCGGCACGAAGATCAGCACCGGGATCGCGAGCACGGCGAAGCGCAGCGCGGCGAAGAACAGGGCGGGGAAATGATCGAGGCCCGCCCGGATGGCCAGGAAGTTCAGGCCCCAGAGGACGACGACGGCCGAGCCGATCATGCGGTCACGAGTGGTCACCGGGTGATCGTGAGCCGCTCGATTGATCAGAACAATCGAATAATTGTGGACAAATAATGTAGTAGAACTTTACGGATGAGCTGGGAGGGCCGGGTGGGCGACGACGGTGTGGCGGGGCTTACCCCGGGAATGTCCCTGGAGCGCCTGCGGGTGCTGCGTGCCTTCGCCGATCGGGGCACCGTCGCGGGTGCGGCGGCCCTGCTGTCCATGACGCCCTCGGCGGTCTCGCAGCAATTGAAGGTGCTGGCCAAGGAGGCTGGTGTCGGCCTGCTCGAACCCGACGGCAGGCGAGTGCGGCTCACCGACGCCGGACACGCCCTGGTGGTGCGTGCCGACGACGTGCTCGCCGCGATGGATCGGGCAGCCGCCGAGATGGCGCGCTATCGGGACTGTCCGCGCGGGCGGGTGCGGGTGGCGCTGTTCCCCTCCGGCGCGGCCCTGCTGCTGCCGCTGGTCCTACCCGCCCTGGCAGGGGGTGAGGTCGATGTCGTCGCCCGCGACGAAGACGTGCCGCCGACCGAAGTGCCGGGGCTGCTCGCCGACTACGACATCGTGCTGACCCACCGCGACGAGCGCGCCCGTCCGCTGACCGGGCCGCGCGTCGCGAGCCGGTTCCTCATGCGCGAACCCATCGACGTGGTGGTCGCGCCCGGGCACCGGCTCGCCGGTCAGCGGGCGGTCACCCCGGCCGAACTGGCCGACGAGAGCTGGCTGAGCGTCCGCGGTGGCTTCCCGGTGGACGACGTCCTCGAATCCATCGCCACCGTCACCGGGGTGCAGCCGCGAATCGCCCAGCGGATCAACGACTTCCGGGCGATCGAGGCGCTGGTCGCGGTGGGATACGGCGTCGCGTTGATGCCGCGGTTCGCGGTCACGCATCCGGCGCTGGTGGTGCTGCGGCTGTCCGGGGTCCGAGCGGCCCGCCACTACGACCTGGTCACGCGGCCGCGCGCGGAGAGCCGACCCGCGGTCGCGACCGTTCTCGAGGCCTTCACTCGCGCGGCGCGGCAGATCACCGCGGAGTGAGCTGATCAGCCCCGGCCGCGGCCCCGGGTCGCTCAGGCGCTCCCCTGCACAGAGACCTCGGGACGCCCGCCGTTGTGGTGGCGAGCTCTCGAGCATCGGAGTTCTGCTGTGCTCAGTAGTGCTGGGGCGGGCCTGGGTACTGATACTGCTGTGCGCCCGCGTAACCGAAGTCGTCGGCGACCATGGCGGCCAGCTCCAGCAGAGCGCGCCGGGTCGGCTTGCTCACCAGCTCCAGGTCGATCTCGGCGCCCTCGGCCAAGTGGTCGTCGAAGGGGACGACCTGCACCGCGCGGGTGCGGTCGAGGAACAGTTTGCGCAGCTGGTCCAGGTCGACGGTGGAGGCGCCGCGCCGGGAGGCGTTGACCACCACCACGGTTCGCTCGACGAGCTTGCCGTAGCCGTGGTGCTCGAGCCAGTCCAGGGTCGCCGAGGCGCTGCGCGCGCCGTCGATGGCCGGGGAGGTGACCAGCACCAGTGAGCTGGCCATGTCGAGCACGCCCGCCATCGCCGAGTGCATCAGGCCGGTACCGCAGTCGGTGAGGATGATGTTGTAGAACGACTGCAGGATGGTGATGGCCTTGCGGTAGTCCGCCTCGCTGAAGGCTTCCGACACCGCCGGATCCTGTTCGGAGGCGAGCACTTCCAGTCGGCTCGGCGCCTGCGAGGTGTGCGCGCGCACGTCGGAGTACCGCGAGATGTGCGGGTCCTCGAGCAGATTGCGCACCGTGGAGCGGGTCTGGCGCGGCACCCGGTGGGCCAGCGTGCCCAGATCGGGGTTGGCGTCGATCGCGATGACCCGGTCACCGCGCAGCGAGGCGAAGGTGGAGCCCAGGCCCACGGTGGTGGTGGTCTTGCCGACGCCACCCTTGAGCGACAGGATCGCGATCCGGTAATCGCCGCGCACCGGCTGATTGACGCGCTCGACCAGATCGCGGTGCACGATGTCGGCCGCGGATTCGCCGGGGTTGATCATGCCGCCGGAGGCCTTGTGCATGGCGCGCCGCCAGCCGCTGCGCGGGGCGCGACGGGCGCGCTTGAGCAGGTTCAGGTCGTTGACCGAACCGCCGGGCGAGGACATCTGGCCGTACCCCTGCGGTCCGGCGGGCTGCTGCCCGAACTGGCCGGGCTGCCCGAATTGCTGCGGCTGACCGGCGTCCTGAGGTCCGCCGGGTTGGCGGCCGAACTGCTCGGGCTGACCGAATTGCTGCGGCGGCATGCCCGGCGGCAGGCCCGGCGGCGGACCCGGCTGGGGTTGCGGCTGACCGGGCAGGCCGAACTGCTGGTTCTGGTCGAATTGCTGCTGGGCGTGGTCGAACTGGTGCGGTTGCTGGGGCGGCTGCGTCTGGTCGAACTGCTGCGGCTGGTCGAACTGCTGCGGCTGATCGAACGACTGCGGCTGATCGAACGGCTGGGGAGCCTGCCCGAACTGCGGTTGCTGGAACTGCTGCGGCCCGTTCTGCCACGGCGGGACCGGCGCGGCGTCCGGGGCGAAACCTGGTGGCGCGAAACCCTGCTGGGGCGGCATGGGCGGCGCGGCAGGCGGCGGCGGGGGAGCCCAGCTGTAGATGGGATCACCGCTGCCGTTCGGGGCGGCGCCGTGTGGATCGGGAACAGGGGCGGACGCTCCCAGCGGCGGTGGCGCGAAGCCGCCCTCCGGCCCGGGAGCGTGCGCGAATTGCCCACTGCCGTAGGCATCGAACTGCTCGGGGGTGGGCGACTCCGGCCCGGATGCGACCGTGTGACCACCGGTGTTCGAGGAAGCGCTCTGCTCGCCGGGTTCGGCCGGACGCGGTGCGGCCGAGAAGTCGCCGCGCTCCGCGGAATCCGATTCGGGGCCCGCCTGCTCGTGTTCGTCCTGCGCCGTCGGCGATACGGAGGCTTCGGCCGTGTCCGCCGAATGGCCCTGCAGCCAGGGCGGAGAGGTCGGATTGTGGTCGTTGTCTGTCACAGGTTCCCCCATCTGCTCGTCGAAATCGAGCAGAGAGCTCGGCGCTTGCGTGCGAATCAACGCTAGCAGGTGGGAGCGGTTGCTCGCAGAGCATGCCCTGGTCGTCGCACGGATGCCCTGGCCTGCTGGTTTCCAGGTTGCGGGCACACGAACAGCGGGCTGCGGGCATCGCCGAGACGGCCGGACGCGCTGAGATCGCTTACGCCGCTGTCCCTTCGCCCCGCGACGGTGGTGAAGACCGATCGCCGGAGAAACGACGACGGCCGGGATCGGTGTGATCCCGGCCGTCATCGAATCTCTCTGGGAGGGAATGCCCCTCGCGTAGCGGAGCGCCTCAGCTGGCCCGGTTGACCGCCGAGACCACCGCGCGCAGCGAGGCGGTGGTGATGGAGGTGGCGATGCCGACGCCCCAGACCACCTTGTCGCCGATCGCGCATTCCACATACGCGGCCGCCTGGGCATCGTCACCGGCCGACATCGCGTGCTCGGAGTAATCGAGCACGCGAACGTCGAAACCGACGGCCGCGATCGCGTCGACGAACGCGGCGAGCGGGCCGTTGCCCTGACCGGTGACCTCCTGCTCGACGCCGTCCACCTTGACCACCGCGGTGATGGAATCGACGCCGCCGTCGGTCTCCGAGGCGGTCACCTTCTGCCGGATGCGCTCCAGCGGACGGATCGGGGCCAGGTACTCCTCGTGGAAGACGTCCCACATCTCCTTCGGAGTGACCTCGCCGCCCTCGCCGTCGGTGATCCGCTGCACCGACTGGGAGAACTCGATCTGCAGCCTGCGCGGCAGCACCAGACCGTGATCGGTCTTCATGATGTAGGCGACGCCGCCCTTGCCCGACTGCGAGTTCACCCGGATGACGGCCTCGTAGGTGCGGCCCACGTCCTTCGGGTCGATCGGCAGGTAGGGCACCTCCCACACGATGTCGTCGACATCGGCGTCGCGCGCGTCGGCCGTCGCCTTCATGGCGTCCAGGCCCTTGTTGATGGCGTCCTGGTGGCTGCCGGAGAACGCGGTGTAGACCAGATCGCCGCCGTAGGGATGGCGCTCGTGCACGGGCAGCTGGTTGCAGTACTCGACCGTGCGTCGGATCTCGTCGATGTCGGAGAAGTTGATCTGCGGGTCGATGCCGCGGGAGAACATGTTCATGCCCAGGGTCACCAGGCAGACGTTGCCGGTGCGCTCACCGTTGCCGAACAGGCAGCCCTCGATGCGATCGGCGCCCGCCTGGTAGCCGAGTTCGGCGGCGGCCACCGCGGTGCCCCGGTCGTTGTGCGGGTGCAGCGACAGCACGATCGATTCGCGGCGGGCCAGGTTGCGGCTCATCCACTCGATCGAGTCGGCGTAGACGTTGGGGGTGGCCATCTCGACGGTGGCGGGCAGGTTGATGATCAGCGGCTTGTCCGGCGTCGGGGCGATGATCTCGGAGACCGCGTCGCAGACCTCCAGCGCGTAGTCCAGCTCGGTGCCGGTGTAGGACTCCGGGCTGTACTCGTAGCGCCAGTTGGTGTCGGGGTAGCGCTTCTCGACCTCCAGGCACAGCTTCGCCGCGTCGGTGGCGATCTTCTTCACCTGTTCGCGATCGGCGCGGAAGACCACGCGCCGCTGCAGGATGGAGGTGGAGTTGTAGAAGTGCACGATCACGTTGGGCGCGCCCGCGCAGGCCTCGAAGGTGCGCTCGATCAGTTCCTGGCGGGACTGGGTCAGCACCTGGATGGTCACGTCGTCGGGGATCGCGCCGTCCTCGATGATCTCGCGGACGAAGTCGAAATCGGTCTGGCTGGCGGAGGGGAAGCCGACCTCGATCTCCTTGTAACCCATCCGCACCAGCAGGTCGAACATGCGACGCTTGCGGGCCGGGCTCATCGGGTCGATCAGGGCCTGGTTGCCGTCACGCAGGTCCACCGCGCACCAGCCCGGCGCGCGGTCGATGACCTTGTCCGGCCAGGTGCGGTCGAAGGGCGCCGACCCCGCGCCGATCGCCGGGCTGCCGCCCGGGACCTCTTCGGCAAAGGGCCGGTACCGGTAGGCCGGCATCGACGAGTTCTTCTGTGTGTTCCATGCGGGTTGGTCGGCAGGAGCCGGCTTCGAGGGCGCGGAGATGGTGCGCGAGCCGGATACGAAGGCGTCAGCGGGTGACATGCAATTCTCCAGGGTGTGGTGGGAATCCCATTGGTGGGTCGACCGGCGCGGCGAAACCCCGCGACGGGAGCCGGTCCGATCAGAACCCGTCGCGGCGGCCGAGAAGAAGAGCCCGCTGCATGATGCTGCCAGTTTAGCGCTTCGCCGCGTGGGCGGATGAGCCCGGGTGCCGATGGCCGGGGCCGAATCCGCGGGCCGATAGCCTCCCTGATCATGACCTGGCTCGAACAACTGGCGATCCTGGTGGCCGGTGTGGCCGCCGGCGGCATCAACACCATCGTCGGGTCGGGCACCCTGATCACGTTCCCCGCGCTGCTGGCGTTCGGCCTGCCGCCGGTCACCGCGAATGTGTCCAACACCGTCGGTCTCGTGCCCGGCTCGCTCAGCGGCGCGATCGGGTACCGGCGTGAGCTCAGCGGTCAGCGCGAAAGGTTGCTGCGGCTGGGCGCGGCCTCGCTGCTCGGTGGCATCACCGGCGCTGTGCTGCTGCTGTGGCTGCCCTCGGATGCCTTCGACGCGATCGTGCCGGTGCTGATCATCCTCGCGTTGATCCTGGTGGTGGTGCAGCCGCGGCTGGCCGCCTGGGTGAAGCGACGGCGCGAGGAGGGCACCGACGCGGCACCCGAGCACGGCGGGCTGATCCTGTGGATCGCGGTCTACTGCACCGGCATCTACGGCGGGTATTTCGGCGCGGCGCAGGGCGTGTTGCTGCTCGGCCTGCTCGGTGTGCTGGTGCACGAGGACATCCAGCGGCTCAACGCCGTCAAGAATGTGCTGGCGCTGCTGGTGAACGGGATCGCGGCGGCGATCTTCATCATGGTCGCCGAGGTGAACTGGCAGGTGGTCGTGCTGATCGCGGCCGGATCGATCGTCGGTGGTCAGCTGGGCGCGCGGGTCGGGCGGACGCTGCCGCCGAACGTGCTGCGCGCGGTCATCGTCGTGGTCGGCACCATCGCGGTCGTGCGACTGTTGACCACATGACCCCGACAGGACACGCGCCGGATCTCCTCATCGAGGATGACGACATCCGCGGCTGTCGCGGCGCAGGATGTGCACGTGCGTAGATGGAAGATCGCGCTGGTGGTCCTGGTCGTGCTGGGGCCGGTGGTCGGCTGCGCGCCCTCCGCCCGCGAGGTCACGGTGCCCGCCGCGCTGGCCGCGCGCGCCGACTCGGCGCCGACGCCGCGGCTGGACTGGGCCGACTGTGCCGACGAGCGGCTCGGCGGTTACCGCTGTGCCGTCGCGACCGTCCCGCTGGACTACGGCAGGCTCGACGGTCCGACCATCGACATCGCCGTGGCGATGCAGCCCGCGACCGAGCCGGACCGTCGCATCGGCACACTGTTCGCGGCCGCGGGCGGGCCCGGTGATTCCGGTCTGGACTGGGCGCGGCGCGGACCCATGTTCCCGGGGGAGATCAGCCGCCGCTTCGACATCGTCACCTTCGACCAGCGCGGCGTCGGAGCCAGCGCGCCGGTGCGCTGTTTCGCCGACGACGCCGAGCAGGAGCGGTTCTGGCAGGACCGGGTGCTGCCGCCGCTCACCGAGGAACAGCAGCGCGTGGCCGCCGAGGCGAGCCGGGCCTACGCCGCGGGATGCGCGCGGCACAGCGGGGAACTGCTGCCCCATCTGACCACCGTCGACGCGGCCCGTGACCTGGATCTGCTGCGCCGGGCCGTCGGTGCGGAACAGCTCACCTTCACCGGCGGCTCCTACGCCTCCTACCTCGGTCAGGTGTACGGCGCGCTGTTCGGCGACCGGGTGCGCGCGCTGCACCTGAGCTCGCTGATCGATCCGAGGGCCTACAGCATCGACACCAGGACGCAGGTCGCCTCCACCGCGGCGGGCACCCACGAGGTGTTCGAGGAATTCCTGCGGTTGTGCGCGCAGGCAGGCCCGCAGGGGTGCGCGTTCGCCGCGGGCGGTGAGCGCAGCGACCTGACCGGACCCCCCGCGCCGTCCGGCGGGCAGAACCCCGGCGCCGAACAGTCCGGAACCGGACAGCCGGACAGCGATCCGCCCGCCGGCCCATCGCCCAGCGCGGCGAAGGCCGGCGGTTCCGGGGGCGCCCGCGTGACCACCACCCTCGAAACCCCGGTTCCCGACGAGCAAACCGACCGAACCGACCGGCTGCGCGAGCGCGATGCCGCGCTGCTCGCCCGGTTGCGCGCGGGCCCGATCGCCGTCGGCGCGGGCGAGCGCGCGGTTTCCGTCGACTACGCGCAGGCGGTGCGGGCGCACGTGATACTGCTCTACGACACCCGCCAGGGCTGGCCGGCGCTGGCCGAGCTCCTCGCCGAACTGGAGCGGGGGCAGGCGGGCGATCCGGAGATCGTGCGTCGAGCCCTGGCCGCCGACGTCTTCGATCCGGACTTCCTGGACTCGTTCCTCGCGATCACCTGCGCCGACACCGCGTTGCCCCGCGATCCGGACCGTTGGCCGGAACTGGCCGCCCAGACCCCGCAGAGCTCTCCGCCGTTCGACGACTTCTGGCTCTACGCCCGCCAGCCGTGCGGCGCGTGGACCACCGCCGAGGACGATCCGCGCCGCGGTCTGACTCCGTGGACGCTCATCTCGGAAAAGCCCGCGCTGCTGGTGAGCAATGAATTCGACCCGGTGACCCCGCTGGCCTTCGCCGAGCGGGCACAACAGGAACTGGTCAACGCCAGGCTGGTCGTGGTCGACGAGGGCTACGGTCACCAGCCCGCGGGGGACTGCGTTCGCAGTCTCCGCGAGCGCTACCTGATCGACCTGCGACTGCCCGCACCCGGCGCCACCTGCTCGACCCAACAGCTGCCTTTCGGCAACTGAGCCCCCGGTCACACCCGGATTCTCCCGGTTCCGCCGCGCCGGGCGGCGCGCTATCCTGCCTCCGCCATGCGTGATCGATGGAGGTGGCCTGGTGCGCAGACGCGCCCTGTTCAAGGCGGCGGGTGTCGCGGCGTTGTTCGCCGGAGCGAGCCCGATCCGGGGGGCCCGGCCGGCCGCGGCGATGCCCCTCTGGCACGACCTTTTCCGTGAGTGGGTGCCGGAGATCTTCGGCCGGTTGCCCGAGCCGCCGGGTCATTCCACCGCCCTGGTCATCGGGTCCGGGTTCGGCGCGGCGGTCACCGCGTTGCGGCTGGCCGAAGCCGGGGTCCAGACCAGCGTGCTCGAACGCGGCTCGCGCTGGCCCAACGATCCGTGGCGCGAGATCTTCACCGGCGACGACCTGCCCGACGGCCGCGGTTTCTGGCATCGCACCAGCTTCACCGGCGTCACCAAGGTGCCGATGAGCTTCTCGTCCTTCGGCGGTGTGCTCGACTGCACCGAGTACCCGGGTATCGATGTCTGGCGCGCGGCGGCTGTCGGCGGCGGCTCGGTGATCTTCAGCGGCGTGATGATCGCCCCGCCGCGCACGCTGTTCGACGAGGTGTTCCGCGGCGTCGTCGACTACGGCGAACTCGACCGCGTGTACTACCCGCGGGTCCGGCAGATGCTGCGGCTCGACCCGATGCCCGCCGACATCTACGCCGCCGCGCCGTTCGCGCATTCGCGCGCGTGGGATCAGCAGGTGCGCGCGGCCGGCTACGAGCCCCAGCCCAACGACTCGATCTTCGACTGGGACATCGTGCGCGCCGAATTGGCCGGACGGGTTCGGCCCTCGGCGACGGTGGCTCGCAGCAACCTCGGAAACTCCAACGGGGCGAAGTTCGACCTGAACCGGAACTACCTGAAGTACGCCGAAACCACCGGAAAGGTCGCGGTCTATCCGGGGCATCGGGTCGACGCGATCGCCCGCGAATCCGGCGGTCGGTACGCGGTCACCGTCACCACCATCGACCCCACCGGCGCCGAACTCGGCACCCGCACGCTGACCTGCGACAAGCTCTTCCTCGGTGCGGGTTCGATCGGCACCTCCGAACTCCTGGTCCGGGCGCGGGCCACCGGGGCGCTGCCCGACCTCGACGAACACATCGGCGAGGGCTGGGGGACCAACGGCGATGTGGTGCTGGCCAGGGGCGCGAGCAGCCTGGACGGATTCGGTCAGGGTGTGCCGAGCGCGAGCCGGATCTTCGACGACTCGAATGTGCCGCTGACCCTGGAGAACTGGTACATCCCCGGTATCCCGGTGGAGACCGGCGCGCTGGCCTCCCTCGGCATGGTGCTCGACGCGGCGCGCACCCGGTTCCGCTACGACTCGGCCACCGGTGAGGTCGGCCTCAGCTGGAATCCCGCCGACCGGGAGCGGGTGGTCGACGCCGCGCGGGCGGTGGACGAGCGGATCGCCGCGCAGTCCGGCGCACTGCTCGGCTTCCGCTCGCTCGGCTACGACGCCAACGGAATGTTCACCGCCCATCCGCTCGGCGGCGCCGTGCTCGGCCAGGCGACCGACGCGTACGGCCGGGTGCACGGCCACTCCGGTCTGTACGTGGTGGACGGGGCGATGATTCCCGGCAGCACCGCTACCGTCAATCCCTCGCTGACCATCGCCGCCTTGGCCGAACGCAATATCGAGCGGATCCTGCGCGACGGCCGCTGAACGGGCGAAAGCGCTTCGCGGGGTGCGACTCCGCCGAGGCGAGTGAGGGGTCCGGTTACTCTCGTTCGGGACCCGGCGTCGAAGGGAACATCCGTGGTAACGAGCAGCACCGAATCGGGATACGGATCCGAGCCGGAGTCAAGGGAGTACCCGCGCAAGCCTCCCGCGCTGGCGATCGATTTCGCGATGCTCGGTCTGGCGCTGGTCTCGGTGGCGCTGGTGGTGTGGATCAGCTTCTTCGACGTCCCCGAGGACACCTACCGCGCCGTTGTGACGGTGGACTACGCGATCTGCGCGATCTTCGCGGTGGAGTTCGGGTGGCGGTGGCACCGGGCGGGCTGGCCGTGGACCTTCCCGCTGATCTACTGGTACGAAGTGCTCGGCATGATCCCGGTGACCAGCCCGGTCTTCCGCAGTCTGCGACTGCTGCGCATCGTGGTGATCGTGGTGCGCCTGGCCAGGGTCGCCGACCGAGCCTTCGGCGACCGGGTGACCGCCGTGGTGGTCGGGCGCTTCGTCCGCACCATCGTCGAGGTGATCAAGCGTCCGATGACCATCGCCGTGCTGGACGAGGTGGCTCGCGTGCTGCGCACCGGCCACTACACCCGCAATATCGCGGCCGCGCTGGAGGAGAACCGCGCGGCGATGGACGAGATGATCCTCGAGTTCATCAAGAAGGATCCGCAGGCGGGCAAGGTCCGCTACATCCCGTTCCACGACGACATCATCCGATTGATCGCCGACACCACGTTCCGCATCGTTTTCCAGGTGCTGGCCGACCCGCGCACCGACGAACTGGTCTCGGACATGATCAGGGAGAATGTCGACCAGATCCGTGGCGCTGTCCGGGACGGAGTGCAGGTCGTGCCCGCGGCGTACGGACCCACAGCTCATCACCGGACGGTGGCGCACACGCTCGGAAACTGCCAGCCGGGTGAATGCGCCGACGACCGGACACCCCCGGCGAGGTGATCATTCGTTTTCGCTATACCGAGTGGTATTGCTCGGATTCCGGGTAGTTCTCGGCGAATTCCGCGAAATTCTGCGCCGCTGTTTCGTGCCAGCGCTGCACCGTGCGTTTCATGAGCAGGCCGGGCAACGGGATCCGGGACTGCAATTCCATGTGGTACCAGACCTGGGTGCCCTCGCGGGTCGCGGCCACCTCGAACCATCCGCCGCCGCCGATGCCGCGTGAGCTGTCGACCACCTGCCAGGAGGCGCGGTTGCCGGTCCACTCGTATTCGAGTACCTGGAGGTCGGAGCTGCCGAGAATGTCGGCTGTGACGTAGACCCGGTACGGCCTGCCGTCCTCGTGCCGCGTCGCCACCCGGGCATCGTGGTACATCGACCATTCCGGAAGCATTTCTATCGCCGCCACCAAGTCCAGAACGTGCTCGGGTCCGGCGTCGACCGTGAAGCGGATATCGGTTTTCGTGCGCATAACGGGTACCTCCGCCCCCCGGTGGATCGATGTGGGCCGATTCTGCACAGCCCCGTTCTGTCCCGTCAACCATGGGTTTTGCGCCGATTCGGGCCTACCGGCAAGTAGCTCGACGACCCCCATTCGGCGAAAACTGCGGCCGGGTCCGCGTAACTGCCGATGGGAGCGCCGGACGGGCGCCGTGGGTGATCAATTTCGCTACGTCGGCATGTACGTTATCCTGGTGACGTTTATCACAGTTTGATCACGGGAAGGTCAATCCGAGGGGTATGTCCGCCCATTCGCGAGCCGAGGCGCCTCCTGACGGCGGGATCTTTCGTTCTTGACGCTACTCCGATCGTAGTACTATGTTTGAACCGCTTCGCCTGTAGTGGAACCTGAGAACGGTGGTCGGTCGTGCGAAAGCTCATCTACTTCGTAGGCATGTCCCTGGACGGCTACATCGCCGGCCCCGGTGACGAGGTCGACTTCTTCCCGCTGGGCGACGACTTCCGGGACTGGCTGTGCTCGGAGTATCCGGAGACGCTGCCGACCCATGTCCGGCCGCACGTCGGCCTCGCGGCGGACACCCCGAACCGACATTTCGACACTGTGGTGATGGGCCGCAACACCTATCGGCCCGCGCTCTCGCTCGGCATCGTCAGTCCGTACGCGCATCTGCGGCAGTATGTCGTGTCCGGCAGCCTCGAGCCGGTCGACGATCCCGCGGTGGAGATCGTCTCCGGCGATCCGGTCGACCTGGTGCGCCGGCTCGCCGCCGAACCCGGACCCGAAGGCCGCGACATCTGGCTCGCCGGCGGTGGCACGCTGGCCGCGCAGCTGCTCGGCGACATCGATGAGCTCGTCGTCAAGAGCTATCCGGTGGTGGCGGGCGGCGGCATCCCCGCCTTCGTCGACGGTTTCGGCCCGACCGCCTTCGCGCCCATCGCGCGCCGGGAGTTCGCCGACGGCACGCAGGTCAGCTGGTTCGCTCGCGGCTGAGATCGATCGGCCGGGGCGTGCTCACGAGGGGTCGGCGAGAAAGGACAGTCGCACCTGGCGGTCGGGATTGTCGACATTGAGGTCGACCAGGGCGATCGACTGCCAGGTGCCCAGCGCGAGGCGGCCGTCGAGCACCGGCACCGTCGCATACGGCGCGATCATCGCGGGCATGACATGCGAGCGGCCGTGTCCGCGCGAGCCGTGCGCGTGCCGCCAGCGGTCGTCGGCGGGCAACAGCTCGCGCAGGGCCGCCAGCAGGTCGTCGTCGCTGCGGGCGCCCAGCTCCAGCACCGCGATACCCGCGGTGGCGTGTGGGACGAAGATGTGCAGCACACCGTCGCCACCGGCGTCGGCGGCGAACTTCGCGCACTCGGGAGTCAGATCGTGCACCACCTCGGACCGGCCGGTGTGCACGTCGATCACGATGCTCTTCATGGGCACCATGCTCGTCGCGCGGACCGGGTTCATCAAGGGCTCGCAGCGTGGCGAACGAGCGGCTCCGGTGGGTGTTGACACCACCCGATGCAACATGAATCATGTGATTCACATGATGGTCCGTCCCGGACCCGCCGAGGGCTGCGAGGCTCGCCGCGGCGCCGGGGCGCAGCCGGAGAGGCGAAGCAATGACGCTCACCCCCCAGCCCCGCCACCACCCGGACGGGGGTCGGCCCAGTCTGCAATCGGCGGTGGCCACCAACCTGGTCCGCGGACTGGTCCGACCGGTGCTGCGGCACGTGCCGATCACCCCGCCGATGCTGCGCGCGGCCGCGTTGATCGACCACGCTGCCCGGCTGCTGCCGGTGCAGACCGCGATCGACGTCGAGACAGTCCGCGACGGGCAGGTCCACTGCGAGATCGTCCGAGCCGACGGCGTGGCGAAGGGCTATGAGCGTGGCTCGGTCCTCTACTTCCACGGCGGCGGCTTCGTCGCGGGTGGCTTCCACACCCACCGCAGGCTGGCGGCCGTGCTGTCGGAGCGGATCGGTCTGCCGGTCGTCCAGGTGCGCTACCGCTACCTGCCCGAGGCGACGGTGCCGGAGTCGGTGGGCGACTGCCTGGCCGCCTACCGCTGGTTGCTCGCCCAGGGCGTCGCACCGGAGTCCGTGGTGTTCGCCGGCGACTCGGCGGGCGGCTTCCTCTCGCTGAGCACCGCGCTCGGGTCCGCGGCCGCGAAGCTGCCCGCGCCGGGTGCGGTGGTCGCGGTCAGCCCGTGGCTGGATCTGGACACGGCCGAGAAGCTCGCCCACCGCAATGTCGCCACCGAGCCTTTCCTGCCCGCCGCCGCCTTCACCCGGATCGCCGAACTCGGCGGGCATGTCGACGGCCGCCTCGACCCCGCGCTGTCGCCGGTCAACGGCGATGTCGCCACCCTGCCGCCGACCCTGCTGCTGGCCTGCGACGACGAGTTCCTGCGGTTGGACTCCGAGGTCATGGCGGCCCGGCTGGCCGCCGCGGGCGTGCCGCACGAGCTGCACCTCTGGCGCGGGCAGATCCACGCGTTCCCGGTGGTGTTCCCCCACCTGCCCGAGAGCAGACAGGTCACCGAGGTGATCGCCCGTTTCGTCCGCGAGCACGTACGCGCCGCGGCCGCGACGCCCGCGGCCTGACCGACCGACAGCTTTCGGCACCGACCCACCAGGGGGGATCATGTCAGACCACTATCGAGGCCACGTCGCGGTCGTCACCGGCGCCGCCTCCGGAATGGGCCGCGAACTCGCCGTCGAGCTGGCCAGGCGCGGCGCGCGTCTGGCGTTGTGCGATGTCGACGCCGCCGGGCTCGCCGAGACCGCCGCGCGCTGCCGGGTGCAGCGCGCCGAGGTGCTGACCGAGGTCGTCGACGTCTCGCAATACGAGCAGGTGCAGCGCTTCGCCGACGCCGTGATCGAGCGCTACGGCGTGGTCGACGACCTGTTCAACAACGCGGGCGTCGGCTTCGTCGGCACCGTCGAACGCAGCGAGCTGAAAGACATCGCCCGCGTCGTCGACATCGATTTCTGGGGTGTCGTGCACGGCGTCAAGGCATTCCTGCCGCATCTGATCGCCTCCGGAGCGGGCCGGATCGCCAACACCTCCAGCGTGTTCGGGCTGTTCTCCGCGCCCAGCCAGAGCGCCTACAACGCCGCGAAATTCGCGGTGCGCGGCTTCACCGAATCGCTGCGCCAGGAGATGCTGATGGCCGGGCATCCGGTCACTGTGAGTGTCGTGTACCCGGGCGGCATCCGCACAGCCATCGCCGCCAACGCGACCGGCGTGGACAGCGCCGAGCTCGCCGACCTGGCCGCGCTGTTCGAGCGCAACGCGATGACCGGCGCCGACCGCGCGGCGCGGGTGATCCTCGACGGCACCGCCGCGGGCAGACCCAAGATCCTCGTCGGACCCGACGCCAAGGTCGCCGATCTCATGGTGCGCGTCCTGGGCGCCTCCTACATGGGCCTGCTCGCCAAGGCAGGGGCCCGGCTGTTCGCCGCGAGTAAGCGATAACGGTCGTCCGACGACCACCACCCGCGGCCGCCTGTGGCTGTACCCCTACGACGGGACCGCCCCGGTCACTGCCCGCCCCGGCAGAGGATCTGCGCGCCCGGCTGCCCCTTCCCGGACGGGTCAAGAGCTGATCGCCCCAGCGTGGCGAGGGTCACGCTGGAGGAGGTAGCCACGGGGACGGACTGTTCCGGCCGGTAGTCTGGTCTGCTGTCAGCAGCCGCAAGCGATCTGGGAGGACCTGCCGTGGCTCTCGTTGTTCAGAAGTACGGAGGATCGTCGGTGGCCACCGCCGAACGTATCCGGCGCGTCGCTGAACGGATCGTCGAGACCAAGAAGCAGGGGCACGATGTGGTCGTCGTGTGCTCCGCGATGGGCGACACCACCGACGAACTCCTCGACCTCGCCGAGCAGGTGGCCCCCGCGCCACCCGCCCGCGAGATGGACATGCTGCTCACCTCCGGTGAGCGCATCTCCAACGCGCTGGTCGCCATGGCGATCCACAGCCTCGGCGCGCAGGCCCGCTCCTTCACCGGCTCGCAGGCCGGCGTCATCACCACCGGGGCGCACGGCAACGCGAAGATCATCGACGTCACCCCGAGCAGGCTGCGTGAGGCGCTCGACGAGGGCACCATCGTGCTGGTCGCCGGCTTCCAGGGCGTCAGCCAGGACAGCAAGGACGTGACCACGCTCGGCCGCGGTGGTTCCGACACCACCGCCGTCGCGTTGGCCGCCGCGCTCGAGGCCGACGTCTGCGAGATCTACACCGACGTCGACGGCGTGTTCACCGCCGATCCGCGCATCGTCCCCGACGCCCAGCGCCTCGAACAGGTCTCCTACGAGGAGATGCTGGAGATGGCGGCCTGCGGTTCCAAAGTTCTGATGCTGCGCTGCGTGGAATACGCGCGCCGCTACAACGTGCCCGTGCATGTCCGCTCGTCCTACACCGACAAGCCGGGCACCTATGTCTACGGATCGATGGAGGACATCCCCTTGGAGAAAGCAATCCTCACCGGTGTCGCGCACGATCGCAGCGAAGCCAAGGTGACCGTCGTCGGCCTGCCGGACGAGCCGGGCTATGCCGCCAAGGTGTTCCGCGCCGTCGCCGACGCCGAGGTCAACATCGACATGGTGCTGCAGAACATCTCCAAGGTGGAGACCGGTAAGACCGACATCACCTTCACCCTGCCCAAGACCGACGGCGCCCGCGCGGTGGAGCTGCTCACCAAGCGCCAAGGCGAGATCGGCTTCTCCCAGGTCCTCTACGACGACCTGATCGGCAAGGTCTCCCTGGTGGGCGCGGGCATGAAGAGCCATCCCGGCGTCACGGCCACCTTCTGCGAGGCGCTGGCCGAGGCCGGTATCAACATCGATCTCATCTCCACTTCCGAGATCCGGATCTCGGTGCTGGTCAAGGACACCGAGCTCGACGACGCCGTGAAGGTGCTGCACCGCGCCTTCGATCTCGGCGGCGACGAGGTGGCCGTGGTGCACGCCGGGACGGGGCGCTGATGGTCGGGTCGAGCCCGGAGGCGGTAGCGGAGCGTAGCCTCGGAGGGCTCCCGACCATGTCGAAAGGACGCTGAAAATGGGTGTACGTGTCGGAGTCGTCGGCGCGACCGGGCAGGTCGGCGCCGTCATGCGCAAGCTGCTCGAAGAGCGCGACTTCCCCGCCGACGAAGTGCGGTTCTTCGCCTCGGCGCGCTCGGCGGGCAAGACCCTGCCCTGGCGCGGCGGCGAGATCGTGGTCGAGGACACCGAGACCGCCGATCCGGCGGGCCTGGACATCGCGCTGTTCTCCGCGGGCGCGACCATGTCGCGGGTGCAGGCCCCGCGCTTCGCGGCGGCGGGCGTCACGGTCATCGACAATTCCTCGGCCTGGCGCAAGGATCCCGAGGTGCCGCTGGTGGTCTCCGAGGTGAACCCGGAGGCGACCCGCAACTTGGTCAAGGGCATCATCGCCAACCCGAACTGCACCACCATGGCGGCCATGCCGGTGCTCAAGCCGCTGCACGACGCGGCGGGCCTGCAGCGCCTGATCGTCTCCAGCTACCAGGCGGTCTCCGGTAGCGGCCTGGCGGGCGTGGAAGAGCTGGCCTCCCAGGTGCGCGCCGTGGCGGATCAAGCCGAGAAGCTGGTGCACGACGGCAGCGCCGTGCGGTTCCCCGCGCCGAACAAGTACGTCGCGCCGATCGCCTTCGACGTGATCCCGCTGGCGGGCTCGCTCGTCGACGACGGCAGCGGCGAGACCGACGAAGACCAGAAGCTGCGCAACGAGAGCCGCAAGATCCTCGGCCTGCCCGAACTGGCGGTCAGTGGCACGTGCGTGCGCGTCCCGGTTTTCACCGGCCACTCGCTGTCCATCAACGCCGAGTTCGCCGACCCGCTGTCGGTGGAGCGCGCCAAGGAACTGCTGTCCAAGGCGCCCGGCGTGAAGCTGGTCGACGTGCCGACTCCACTGCAGGCGGCGGGCATCGACGAGTCGCTGGTCGGGCGCATCCGTCAGGATCCGGGCGTCCCCGGCGGTCGCGGCCTCGCGCTGTTCGTCTCCGGCGACAACCTGCGCAAGGGCGCGGCGCTCAACACCATCCAGATCGCCGAGGTGCTGCTCAGCCGGCGCTGAGGCCGGTGGAGCCGAATACCTGTTAGCCTGCGCCGGTGGCGAATCCTCATGCTCAGGTCTTCCTCGGTGATCGGCTCGTAGCGGCCGAAGAAGCACACCTGGGGGTGGCCTCGTCGGCGGTGCTCTACGGACTCAGCGTGTACACAGTGTTCCCTGTGCACGTAAACGGCCCGGCGCGCACGGCGTTCCGGCTCGACGACCACTTCCGGCGGCTCGAGGAGTCCTGCAAGATCATCGGCATCGACCGGTTCGCCGCGGAGTGGGATTACCCGCGGTTCGTCGCGACGGTGCGCGAAGTGATCGCCGCCAACGCCCCTTCCACCGAGGTGTTCGTGCGCGCGACGGTCCACGTCTCGGCCTCGATCCCGGGCACGCGGGTGCGCGGTTGCGATATCACCGTGAGCATATTCGTCTACGACGCGGTGCCGATCGTCCCGCAGGACGGCATGCGCCTGAAATCCTCGCCGTGGCGTCGTATTCCGGACAACGCGATTCCGTCGCGCGCGAAAGTCAACGGCGCGTATGTGAATTCGGTGCTGGCGAAACAGGACGCGATCGACAGCGGTTACGACGACTGCGTTTTCCTCGACGGCAACGGGCATGTCTGTGAACTCAGCGCGGCCAATATCTTCCTGGTTCGCGCCGGGACGCTCATCACCCCGGATGTCTCCTGCGACATTCTCGACGGCATCAACCGCCGCACCATTCTCACCTTGGCCGCCGAGGACGGAATTCCGGTCGTGGAACGCACCGTCGACCTGACCGAGTTGTACATCGCCGACGAGGTTTTCGTCACCGGAACCTCGGCCGGGGTGGCGCCGGTGGTCGAGGTGGACGGCCGGATCGTCGCCGACGGGAAACCGGGGCCGCTCGCAGCGGCGTTGCGCAAGGCGCATGCCGCCGCGTTGCGCACCGACGATGCGCACGGCTGGATCACCACTCTCTGACCGGGCGACACGGACCGGCCGACGCCTGCTGGTCACGCTGATCGGTCGACGCCTGCTGATCGGCTGACGCCTGCCGCTCACGCTGACCGGCCGACGCTGATCGGCTGACGCCGACCTGCCGCTCACGCTGACCGGGGGCGCCTGTTCGGTCGCACAGTGCGCGAAAGGGGCCGGCTCGTGCCGGGAGCAGCGCGACCGGAGGACGCTGCCTCACCGCGATCGGCCCCGGCCAGGACGCCAGGGATACGGATCAGCGGATGCCGGGCGTGCGCGGATCGGTGCCGACACAGGCCAGCAGGAAGCAGCCCGGCGGGGTGTCGGCGAACGGCGCTGCCAGCCGATAGTGCAGGCAGGAGAACACATTGCAGCCTGGATAGGCGGCCGGGCCGAGGCCGAAGACGGCGATGAGCAGGTCGGTGTCGACATACCGGCCCGGGTCCGTGCGCAGCGGTGGCTCCTCGTACGGGGCGGGATCGCCGAGCGGCCGCCCGGGCATGGCGGCGGCCAGCAGGCGGAAGAACTCGTGCGGCAATTCGCCGAAGTTCTGCAGCACGCCCTGCGCGCCGTACCTGCTGACATTGCCGAACACGCCCGTCCACATCACCACCAGATCGAGGCTCGGCACCACGAAGATGTTCTGCAGGCCGAGCCCGGACATCGAGTACGCGTCGGGTGGCAGGAAATCGGGGATCTCCGCGCAGCCGTTGCCGGTCCAGAACAGGTAGCCGTAACAGGGGTTGGCGGGGGAGGGCGAGCGTGCCTGGCGCAGGTAATCGGCCGGGACGATCTGCCGGTCGCCCCAGCGCCCGTCCGCGGCGATCAGGAGGCCGAGTTCGGCGAAATCGTCCGGCGGGATCATCAGATGCGCGTATCCGTAGGTATTGCCCGCGCGGTCCCTGGCCCAGTAGTAGTCGCCGCGTTCGATGCCGAGCGGATCGAACAACTCCCGTTGCGCGAACTGCTGCAGCGGTTCCTCCAGCGCGAGCTCGATGACATAGGCGAGCAGGTCGACATTGCGCTGGCTGTAGCTGAACCTGGTGCCGGGCGCGCTGACCAGCGGCACGCCCAGCGCCTGCACCGCGCTGTTCGGGTCGATGGGCACGGCGCCGGTGATGCCCTCGGTCACCACGGCGGCCTTCATGCCCGAGGTCTCGGTGAGCAGATTGTGCACGGTGATCGCGCGATGCGCGGCGTCACCCAGTCCGGCGGGCAGGTAGCGGTCGATGGGTGCGTGCAATTCGAGCGCGCCGCGGTCGATGGCCATGCCCGCCAGCAACGAGACGACGCTCTTGGTGGAACTCCAGACGTTCCACGGGACGCGGCCGGTCTCCGCGTTGTTCGGGCCCTCGCCGATCAGGCAATTGTTGCGGAAGACCTGAATATTGAAGCGATTCCGCCCGGCGGCGAAACGTAGTGCCGCATCGAGTCCCGCGGCGTCGAACCCGGCGGCCTCGGGGGTCGCTCGTTGCGGGGCACGGCCGGAATCGAGGGCACAATGGGCGAACGGTTCCGCCCGCGCGGCGCCGGAGAGCACTCCGGACATCACTGTCGTCCCCATCACCAAAGCCATCGCCGCCGCGGCGGCGGGCCATCGACGCCCCATGAGCCATGAGGCTACCGGGGGAGCCCCGCGGCCGCCGTCTCGGCGGCGACGGGCACCCCACCGGGGCAGGTGCCGTCGGTCCCGCACCCTCGCGACCGTCCGGCGCACCTCAGCTCGCGCTGTCCGAACGCCCACGGACCGTGCCGCGCACCGCGTACCACCCCGCACCCACGGCGAGCACCGCCAGACCGGCCAGCACCGAGGGCAGCGGCAAGGCGAACGCCACCACCACGCACCCGCTCGCGCCCACGATCGGAATCCAACGCGGTGGACGACGCTCCTCGGGACGCAGCGTGCTCGCCGAGAGATTCGCGACCAGGTAGTAGGCCAGCACCGTGAACGAGGAGAACCCGATGGCCGCCCGCAGATCGAACAGCAGAACGGCCGCCGCCACCACCGCGCCGACCACCATCTCCGCACGATGCGGCACCCCGAATCGCGGGTGCACCGCCGACAGCGCCGCGGGCAGGTGCGCGTCGCGAGCCATCGCCAGAGTCGTCCGGGAGACGCCGAGCAGCAGCGCGAGCAACGAGCCGCCCGCCGCCAGCACGGCCGCGATCCTGACCAGTGGCGCCAGCCACGGCGCACCCGCCGCGGTGACCACCTGCGCCAGCGGGTCGGCGGCTGCGGCGAGCCCGGCCGAGCCGAGCGTCAGCAATGCCGCGCTCGCCACCATGGCGTACACCACCAGCGCCAGGCCGAGGGCGATCAGGATCGCGCGCGGAATCGTCCGCTCCGGAGCGCGGACCTCCTCGCCGAGCGTGGCGATCCTCGCGTAACCCGCGAAGGCGAAGAACAACAATCCGGCCGCCTCGAGCACGCCGCCCGGCCCGATCCGCTCCGGCAGTGGGGCTGCGTTCGCGTGCTCACCGGCGAAACCGGCCGCCACCACGGCCAGCAGCACCGCCAGTGTCGCGCCGACCAGAATGCGGGTGGCGAGCGCCGATCTCTGCACCCCGGTGTAGTTCAGCGCGGTGATCGCCACGACCGTGGCGACAGCGACATATCTCGCGTATTCCGGCCAGGCGTAGTAGCCGACGGTCAAGGCCATCGCGGCGCAGGACGCCGTCTTGCCGACCACGAAGCCCCAGCCGGCCAGGTATCCCCAGAACGGCCCGAGCCGTTCCCGGCCGTAGACGTAGGCGCCGCCGGAGACGGGATAGCGGGCGGCCAGCCGGGCCGTGGAGGTCGCGTTGCAGTAGGCCAGGACCGCCGCCACCGCCAGGGCGAGCAACAGCCACCGGCCCGCCGCTCCCGCCGCCGGGGCGAGCGCGGCGAAGATGCCCGCGCCGACCATCGAGCCGAGGCCGATGGTGACCGAGTCGGTGAGACCGAGTCTGCGGTGCAGTACGTCGCCGGAACCGGATGCCGAAGTCATGGAGGCATCCTGACCCGCGAAGGGGGCCGGGGCGTGCCGAACAGGCGAACGGCGGTTGTCGCACCGAACGAAGCGCCGCCAGGTCCGGGGGGGTAGACCTGGCGGCGCTTCGGGTGTCGGCGCCCCACAAGCGCCTCTCGGCGAGTGGTCGCACGCAGCGACGAAAAGGGGTGAGGCCCGGGGCTGTCCGGACGCCGACAGCCTCTACAACCCGCGGGTTCGCGGCGACATTCCGGCCTCGGGCCGTGTCCTATCTCACCCGGCGATATCGGCCACCTTTACTTGATCGACTCCAATTGTTTGCCGAACTATGGAGCCATGCACACCGACATCGTCGAACCCCGCGAGTGGCTGCGCGCCGCCGGCCTGCGTGTGACCGCTCCGCGCATCGCGGTGCTCGAAGCCGTTGTCGCGCGCCCGCATTCCGACGCCGACACCATCGCCGCCGACGTGCGCGCGGCGATCGGGTCGGTGTCCACCCAGGGCATCTACGATGTGCTGCACGCCTGCGTCGGCGCCGGCCTGTTGCGCCGGATCGAGCCCGCGGGCTCGCCCGCGCTCTTCGAGGCCCGTATCGGCGACAACCACCACCATCTGGTCTGTCGCCGCTGCAACGCGGTCACGGACGTGGATTGCGCGATCGGCCCCGCTCCCTGCCTCGACCCGGCGGACACCCACGGCTACGCCGTCGACGAAGCCGAGGTCGTGTTCTGGGGTCTGTGCCCGCAGTGCCGGGCCGCGCAGAACTGACGACCACTTCACTTCGATCCACGGCCGCGGAAAACAACGGGCGAGTGCGCATCCGCACTCGCCCGTTGTGTGCTGTCTAGAGCAGGCCCCACCAGTACAGGAGGGTGGCCAGCAGCCATACCACCACGGTTTGCATTGTCACTCCCATCGTCATCGCGCACTCGAATCATCGCCCGCGTAGCCACCTCTTGTTAGCAGAACGCCGGTTGCCTGCGCATATCGGACGTGCAAGGTCTTCTTAAGTGCCTGTCAAGAAGCAGGTCGCATTGTCATACCCAACACCGGGTCACCCGGAACCGGTGCCGAGGTCACAAGACCTCCACACACCACCACCGGGGTGGGAACCGAGGCGCGACCTGTCTGTTCGAGGGGTGGCAGGCCGTGACCTCGGCGGTGCAACCGGCCGGGTCGGTCCACGAGGGGTGACCGACCCGGCCGGTCCATTTCACCGGCGATGGCGCTTCCCGGAGCTCGCGGCGATCCGCCGCTGCCGACGGTAACCACGCCGCCGCGCCGAACCCACCGCCGTCCGGGCGGGCCGGTTCACGGAGGGATGACCGGCCCGCCCACGAGGTCGTGGCGTCCTGGCCGAGGGGATGTCAGCCCGCGGAACGCTCGGCGAGGGTGTGCGCGACGAGCGCGTTGGCGTGGCCGTGCCCCAAGCCGTGTTCGGCCTTCAGCCAGTTCACCAGTTCCATGTGCTTGGTCAGGGGCGAGGCATCGATGAGGGCCTTCCATTCGGCGATCGGGCGCCCGTACTTCTTCTCGATGGAGGGAAAGTAGCTCGCTGGGCCCTTGGCGGTAGCGGTCATGGCCGTCCTGTCTGTTCTGCTGTCATCCGGCTGCACAGGTAGAGACGCAGGAGTGGTCCCGTACTGATCTGCCGCCGCAAGTGATCTGCGTCACTGGTACAGGAGCGCTTCGAAGTCTCGCGGCTCGGCGAGGGCGCTCACTACGACGATCCGCCGTAGTGAGCGGCGAGCGCGGCGGCGCGGTCGCGGAGGGAAGTGCGCAGCGATGGTGGCGCCAGGGCTTCGGCATCCGTGCCGAGTTGCCACAGCGCCCATTCCGCGTGCCGCGAATCCTGGAAGGCGACCTCCAGTCGCAGCCAGCCGTCGGCGTCGTCCACCTCGGTGCGGACGGTCACAGCGGTGCGCACCAATTCCTCGCGCCGCGTCGGGTGCACCCGTACCAGCGCGGCGACCTGGTCACCGCCGTTCCTGAACCGGGTGCCGCGTTCCTGCCAGGCCGCGTCCAGATCGACCCGATCCGCTCGCTGCGCCGGCTCGGGCAGCGCCTGCGCTGCCAGTATCCGCGACATCCGGTAGGTCCGGTCCGCGCCGGATCTGGTGGCCAGCAGGTAGCCCTGGTCGCGAACGATGACGAGGCCGATCGGATCCACCGTGCGCCACTGGGGGTCCTGATCGACAGCCGCGTACCGGATGCGCAGCTTGTTCCCGGCCAACACCGCGCGCCGGACCTCGGCCGAGATGGTGCCGGGCACCTCCTCGGCGACGAGTCGTCGCGACAGCAGATCGGTCTCCGGGTCGATGAGCAATCGCTCGGCCACGTCGGCCGCAGTGCCTTGCACGCTCGCGGGCAGCGCGTCGACCACCTTGAGCATCGCCGAGGCGAGCGCGGAGCCGAGGCCGAATGCCTGTGGACCGCGCCGTGATCCGGCGACCAGCAGGGCAAGCGCCTCGTCGTGGTTGAGTCCGGTGAGCTCGGTCCGGAAACCGGGCAACAACGCGAACCCGCCGTGGCGTCCGCGTTCGGCGTAAACCGGGACACCGGCCGTGGACAGCGCCTCGATATCGCGCAACACGGTGCGGGTGGACACCTCCAGCTCATCGGCCAGCTCGGCCGCGGTCAGCCGACCGCGCCGGCGCAGCAGCAGCACCAGCGACACCAACCGATCGGCGCGCATGCGAAAACTCTAGCGAATACACGACACAAGATGTCGTGAATTATGACGAGGCTGACCACCACGGTGTCCCCGATGGACCGGCGGACGTCCGTACTTCGACGAATCGAACGGAGCTGATGTGGTAGCGAAACGAACGGCGGTCAACCCGGTGACGTGGTCGGTGGCAATGGGATTCAACCAGGGTGAACTCGTCTCCGGGCACACCCGAACCCTGTACTGCTCCGGCCAGACCGCGATGAGCGGCGACGGCCGGCCCCTGCATCCCGACGATATGGCGGCGCAGTTGGCGCTCGGCGTCGACAACGTGGAGGCTGTGCTCGGCGAGGCGGGCATGTCGCTGGCGAACCTCGTCCGGCTCAACGTCTACACCACCGACGTCGATCTGCTGCTCCAGCACTACGGCGTCCTGGCGTCACGATTGGGTGCTGCCGGGGCGGCGCCCGCCACCACGATGCTCGAGGTCACCCGGTTGGCGATTCCCGGCCAGATGGTCGAACTGGAGGGCACCGCCGTCGACTGATGGCTGCCGATGCCTGATCCGCCTCGGTGAAACGGGTGGTGACCAGGGCAGAACAGAGGCCCTGACCAGCTCAGCCGGTCAGGGCCTCTATCGTGTCTCAACCACACGAGTCGGGGTGACAGGATTTGAACCTGCGACCTCTTCGTCCCGAACGAAGCGCGCTACCAAGCTGCGCCACACCCCGTGGAGTGAAACCTGAAGTAGCTTACAACAGGGCGGGCTCAGTCGTTAAACCGGCAGGTCAATCATGGTTTATAGGGTCGGATGCTGGCGAAGATGCGGCGGGCGGTGGCGGGGTCCACGGCCTTGGGGACGCCGGTGTCGGCGGCGATGACCATGACGAGGCTGCCGGTGTCGGCTCCGGTGGCGAAGGTGTACACGGAGAACGCGGGGGCGCAGCCGGGGGCCGGGTTGTCGATGCGGCCGCGGGCTTCGACGAAGGTGCCGTGTTGCCCGCCGTCGAGGGAACTCAGCGGCTCGGTGGTGGTGGGGACGGCCTCGACGGCGTAGGCGATGCGGGCGGCCTTGGTAGCGGTGTCGAGTGCCGCGGCGGTGGCGTCGGTATCCGGGGAGCCGGTG
This sequence comes from Nocardia higoensis, assembly GCF_015477835.1. NCBI lineage: Bacteria > Bacillati > Actinomycetota > Actinomycetes > Mycobacteriales > Nocardiaceae > Nocardia > Nocardia higoensis. Next base: position 80,399 of record NZ_JADLQN010000008.1, read on the forward strand.
AGGAACGAGACGGTGCGGGTGGAGCCGGGACAGTAGTCCTTGCCCTCGGAGGCGTAGCCCTTGCCGCCGATGGTGTCGGGAGAGTCGCCGAAGCCGCCGGAGTAGCCGGGGGAGGCGATGATCCAGTCCGCGGGGACGTCGTAGGCGGCGTCGCTGTCGGGGGCGACGACGGCGCGGTAGCCGGGGATCAGAGCGGCGGCCGAGATGACGGGTTCCTCCGGTTCCTCGGCGTGGGCGGACCGGGTCAAGGCGCTCACCAGGCCGGGGGTGTCATCGGCCGTGGAGTCCGAACCGTTGGCGGAGATGGCGACGGCGGCTCCGGCGACGAGCGCCACAGCGGCTACGCCTGCCCCGAGCCTGCGGTATCCCCCGGAGTCGGGGTGGTAGAGGGCGCGGGCGACCTCCATGTCGTCGAAGCCGGGGGTGTCGGCGAAAGTGGCTGTCCCGTAGTGGGATCGGGGAGGGATCTGAGCAGCCGCGGTGCGGCCGATGTCGAATCCGCGCGGGGCGTCGGGGCCGGGATCGATGTCGCCCGGAGTGCCGTCATTCGCCGCGAGCGGGCCGCGAGCCCCCGCGGACGGCGGCGGCGCCACCGGCGTGCCGCCCGAGCGGGTTGCCGAACTCTCCTGCGCCCGTGGGTGATCGGCGAGTGCGGGCACCGCTCCCGTGCGCGCGTCCCGAGTGAATCCAGTGCTCATCGTCGTCCCCTCCTACGACCGACGTTCGTTCCCGGCACGCGACCCTACCGACGAGTGCGGCTCGATGCCTACTCGCCACCCCCGTATCCGGGTCGCGTGCCGCGGAACGAAGCGCGAAACCGCTGTGCGCGGTTCCCCTTTCGCGTTCGTTCAGCTCGCCACGGACTGCGAGGAGGCCCGCCCCTCGCTGGTCTCGGCGATCGGGCGCTTCGGCGGCGCGGCGACCAGGGTGAGCAGGGTGGCCTCCGGGCGGCAGCAGAACCGGTACGGAGCCCACGGCGAGGTGCCGATGCCCGCGGAGACGTGCAGCTGGGTATGCGCGCCCCAGCGCGAGGGGCCCTTCACGCGCGACTTGTCGATGCCACAGTTGGTGACCAGCGCGCCGTAGCCCGGCAGCACCAGCTGGCCACCGTGGGTGTGACCCGCCAGCACCAGGTCGTAGCCGTCCTCGGCGAAGCGGTCGAGCACCCGGGGCTCGGGGGAGTGGGTCAGGCCGATGCTGAGGTCGGCCAGCGGGTTGGGGGCGCCCGCGATGGTCTCGTAGCGGTCGCGGCGCAGGTGCGGATCGTCGACGCCCGCGGTGGCGATGCGGATGCCGGCCACCTCCAGGTCGCGGCGCACGTGGGTCAGATCCATCCAGCCGCGCTCGGAGAACGCCGCGCGCAGATCCTTCCACGGCAGCGGCGCGCCGTACACGCGGCGATGATCGTTCTTGAAGTACTTCAGCGGGTTCTTCGGCACCGGCGCGAAGTAGTCGTTGCTGCCGAAGACGAAAAGACCGGGGCGCGCGAGCAATCCGCCGAGGGACTGCACGACCGCGGGCACCGCCTTCTGGTGCGAGAGATTGTCGCCGGTGTTGACGACCAAGTCGGGCTCGAGCCGATCCAGCTCGCGCAGCCACTGTTGCTTGAGCTTCTGTCCGGGCATCATGTGCAGATCGCTGATGTGCAGCACACGCAAGCTCGACGATCCGGGAGGCAGGACCGGCATGGTCGCTTCACGCAGGACGAACGCGTTACGTTCTATCAGCGAGGCGTAGCCGATTCCGGCCACCGCGGCCCCGGTAGCTCCCAACGCGGTTCGGCGGACCAACGCGGTTCGGCGGACAGAGGTCGAGATCACGGGCATTTGCCCAGCATAGGTGAGCACGATGAAGATCGCTGAGTGTGTTTACGCACACGTTCGGTGAAAACGGGCATATCTCCCGCGTGTCGCCACCTACGCGCGCGAACCCCCAGGCGGGCCCGTGTGACGGCGCGGTGGAAAACTCCGCGGATGCCCGGTCGGCGAGCGACTACCGTGAGCCCCATGTCGGAACTCAAAGAGCGTCTGCGCGCGGACATGACCGCGTCGATGAAAGCCAAGGACACCCTCCGTCTGGCGACCCTGCGCATGCTGCTGGCCGCCATCCAGAACGCCGAGGTCGCCGGAACGCAGGCGCGCGAACTCTCCGATGCGGAGATCGTCGCCGTCCTGCAGAAGGAGGCGAAGAAGCGTCACGAGTCCGCCGAGGTCTACACCCAGGCCGGTCGCGGCGAGCTGGCGGCCAACGAGCACGCCGAAGCGCACATCATCGACGAGTACCTGCCCACCCAGCTCACCGAAGCCGAGGTGGCCGATCTCGCCGACACCGCCATCGCCCAGGTCGCCGAGGAACTCGGGGAGCGGCCCGGCATGCGGCAGATGGGTCAGGTCATGAAGATCGCGACCGCGCTGGCCGAGGGCAAGGCCGACGGCTCGCGGATCTCCGCGGCCGTCAAGGCCCGCCTCTGACAACTGTCGGCTCCAGCCCTGTGCGGGCTCCGGGTCACCTGGGCCACCACGGTGGCAGCGGGAAGTTCGGCAGCGCCGGTGGCGGGCCGGGAGCCGCAGGTGCCGGCGCGCTCGGCGTCGGCACCTGCCGCTGGGTTCCGTCGCTGATGTAGATCGTCACGACCGAGCCCGGGATGGCCGAGCCGTTCGGTGCCATGCTTGTCACGCTGCCCTTCGGCGGCGGACCGGCGCCGTCGACGGCCGAGACCTGGAAGCCCGCCGAGGTCAGCGCGCGGGTCGCGTCGGCCTGCGACATGCCCACCACGTCGGGGACCTGGGCGTTGTTCGCGCCGCGCACGTACTTGTCGTCCAGCGGAGGCAGCACCGGCGGCGGGAACTCGCCGGCGACCGCTTTCATGGCTGAGAACCAGGTGCGGGCGGGCTCGTTGCCACCGAACAGGTTGCCGCTGCCGCAGCTGCGCAGCGGGAACGAGCAGATCTCGCTCGGGGTGGGGCTGTCACCGTAGACATAGGTCGCGGCGGCCAGCGAGTTGGTGAAACCGAGGAAGGCCGAGGAGCGGTGGCTCTCGGTGGTACCGGTCTTACCGGCGACCGGCAGGTTCCAACCGGTCGCCTGCGCCGCGCCCGCCGCGGTGCCCGAGGTGTCGTCCTTGCTCATCGCGTTGGCCAGGGTGTTGGCCAGGCCCGGTTCGACGACCTGCTCGCAGGCCTGTTCGGTCAGCGGCACCGGCTTGCCGTAACGGTCGACGACCTCGGCGATCGGTGACGGCGGGCACCAGCGGCCGCCCGAGGCCAGCGTCGCGGCGACATTGGACAGCTCGAGCGGATTGATCGCGACCGGTCCCAGGGTGAACGAACCGAGGTTCTGTTGCTTGACCATCTCGGCCACGCTCTGGTTGCCGTACCCGGACGTGGCGGGCTTGGTGAACGAGCGCATGCCCAGCCGGATCGCCATGTCGACGGTCGGTGTCACACCGACGTCCTGGATGAGCTTGACGAAGGTGGTGTTCGGCGAGGTGGCCAGCGCCTCGGTCACCGACATCGGTGACCGGTAGGTGCCCGCGTTCTCGACGCAGTAGGTGGCGGGCGGGCAGCCGCGCGCACCGCCGTCGCCCATGCCTCTGGCCTCGTAGCGGCCGGGCACGTCGAGCTGGGAGTTGATGCCCATGCCCTTCTCCATCGCCGCCGCGGTGGTGAACAGCTTGAACACCGAGCCCGCGCCGTTGCCGACCATGGAGAACGGCTGCGGCTGCACGGTCTCGAAGCGGTCCTGGTCCAGGCCGTAGGTCCGGCTGCTGGCCATCGCCAGGACCGGATGCCGATCCTGGCCGGGCGCGATCACCGACATCACCTCGGCGACGTGCGGCACGTCCGGCTTGGCGTGATCGTTGATGGCCCGCTTGACCGAGTCCTGCACACTCGGATCGAGGGTGGTCCGGATCAGATAGCCGCCCTTGTCGATCTGCTCGCGACCGATGCCCGCATCGGCCAGGTACTGCAGCGCGTAGTCGCAGAAGAAGCCGCGATCGTTGGCCGCGATGCAGCCGCGGGGCAGGCCTTTGGGTTCGGGCAGCACGCCCAGCGGCTGGGACATGGCCGCGCGGAACTCCTCGGCGCGGTCAGGGATGTTCTGCACCATCGTCTGGAGCACGGTATTGCGGCGTTCCCGTACGCCCTGCTCGTTGGTGTAGGGGTTGAGCTTGGAGCTGGACTGCACCATGCCGGCGAGCATGGCCGACTGCGCCACGTTCAGGTCGGCGGCGTCGATGCCGAAGTAGGTCTGCGCGGCGTCCTGGATGCCGTAGGAGGAGTTGCCGAACGGGACCAGGTTCAGATACCTGGTCAGGATCTCGTCCTTGGTCAGTTCCTTGTCCAGGGTCAGCGCCATCCTGATCTCGCGGATCTTGCGCGCGGGCGTGGTCTCGATGGCGGCGCGGCGCTCGGCGTCGGTCTTGGCGACCACGAGCAGCTGGAAGTTCTTCACGTACTGCTGATCGAGGGTCGAGGCGCCCTGCTGGACCTCGCCGCTGCTGGTGTTGGTGAGGAAGGCGCGCACGGTGCCCTGCCAGTCGACGCCGTCGTGATCGGCGAAGCGCCTGTCCTCGATCGAGATGATCGCCAGCTTCATGTTGTTGGAGATCCGTTCGCTGGGAACCTCGAAGCGCCGTTGCTCGTAGAGCCAGGCGATCGGGTTGCCGTCGGCGTCGACCATCGTCGAGACAGCGGGGACGGTGCCCTCGACGAGCTCGGCGGAGACATTGTCCACCGCGTCGGCGGCGCGATTGGAGACGAAGCCGAAACCACCGGCGAGAGGGAACAACAGTCCCGCCACTAGCACGGCGGCCAGCACGCAGCTTCCGGCGAGCTTGGCGAGCGTATGTGTGATCGGCACGTTCGACACGGTGCCAAGACTACGGGGTGCCCCCGACGGGCCTGCGAGTGTGTTTGCCCCGCTTCGGAATATTCACGCGCAACTCGGCGAGTCTGCGTGTTCTCCGGGCATGTCCGGCGTGTCGTATGCAGTGTCGGGCGTGTCGTTCCTGCGTGTCGGGTCCAACAACCGACCGACCGGTCTTGAATGAGCAGATGCATGGACGGGCGTACCAAAAGATCACGCAACGGTCTTGCGCTCGACCCATACCTTTACCTAGATTGAGACCCAGTGTGATGGAGCTAACACTCAAAGTGGAATGTGGTTCAGTCCGCAGCAAGGGACGGGTAGCTGCGACTGGCACGCGATTCTGGAGCGCCGATTACCGGTGTTCGGACTGCAAAGGGGCACACCAAATGCAAATGACAACCCCCATCGCTCGATTGGACGTGGAGCAGGCCGAAGCACGAATCGCCTGGGTTTCCCAGGCCCGATGCAAGGAAGTCGATCCCGATCAGTTGTTCGTCCGCGGCGCGGCGCAGCGCAAGGCGGCCACCATCTGCAGGCACTGCCCGGTGCTCATGCAGTGCGGAGCCGACGCTCTGGACAATCGAGTGGAATTCGGTGTGTGGGGCGGCATGACCGAACGGCAGCGGCGCGCGCTGCTCAAGCAGCACCCGGAGGTGACCTCCTGGGCCGACTTCTTCCAGGCTCAGCGCCAGCATCAAGTGGCTATGTGAGCCACACGGAAATCACGCAGAGAGACCTCGAGCCCGCGAGCGATCGCGGGCTCGACGGCGTCCGGGTGTGCCCGAACGCCCACCGAAGCGCGCGGGCAGGTTCGCCGTCTACCTGGGCGATACGCCCGGCTAGACGGTCGCGGACGCGCCGGTGAGCTGATCGGCGACCGCGCGCAGGGCGTCGAGATCGGAGACTTCGAACGGCAGCGCTGTCACCGCCGCGATGCTCACCCGCGGATGCGCGCCGGTGAACCGCACCAGCAGATGACGCTCGCGTTTGGCCATGGCGACGCGATCGGCGTGGATGCGCAGTACCGCCGTGGTCAGCGGATCCTCCTCGGCCAATCGGTCGGCGGCGGTGAGCGCGTGATCGCCGGGCAGCGTGCTCAGCACCGGATGCGTCCGGTTGAGCACCAGGCCGGCCAGCGGCATGTGCTCGGTGGAGAGCCGGTCGACGAAGAACGACGCCTCGCGCAGCGCGTCCGGTTCGGGCGCGGCCACCACCAGGAAGTGTGTGCCGGGGGTGGAGAGCATCGCGTACGTGCGGTTCGCCCGCTCCTGGAACCCGCCGAACATCGTCTCCAGCGACTGCAGGAAGTTCGAGGCGTCCTTGAGCATCTGTCCGCCGACGATGGTGGACACCCCGCGCATGGCCAAGCTCATCGCGCCGGTGACGAACCGGCCGACCCCGCGCCCGGGCGCCATGATCAGCCGGATCATCTTGCCGTTGAGGAAGGTGCCCAGTCGCTTGGGCGCGTCGAGGAAGTCCAGGGCGTTGCGCGAGGGTGGGGTGTCCACGACGATGAGGTCCCACTCACGCCGGGACGCGAGCTGACCGAGCTTCTCCATCGCCATGTACTCCTGCGTCCCGCCGAAGGACGAGGCCACGGTCTGATAGATCGGGTTGGCGAAGATCTGCTCGGCCTTGTCCGGGCTGGTGTGCTCGAGGACCATGTCGTCGAATGTGCGACGCATGTTCAGCATCATCGCGTGCAGCTCGCCCTTGGCCTCCGGCCCGAGCTTCACCCGCTGCGGTGCGTTGTCCAGATCGGCCACGCCGAGCGACTGGGCCAGCCTGCGGGCCGGGTCGATGGTCAGCACGACCACCTTGCGGCCCGCTTCGGCGGCGCGCAGTGCGATGGCCGCGGCGGTGGTGGTCTTGCCGACGCCGCCGGAGCCGCAGCACACGATGACGCGGGCGGTGGGATCGGCGATGATCCCGGAGATGTCGAGGGTGTTCATCGCACTCCCTGCGCGCTCAGGTGTTCGGCGAGTTCGTAGAGCGCGCCGAGGTCGATACCGTCGGTGAGGGCGGGCAGATGCATCTGCGTGACGCCGAGTTCGTTCAGTTCGGCGGCGTTGGCGTCCTGCGCCCGCAGCCGGATGGCGTGCTCCACGGTCTCGGTGATCAGGCCGTCGAAGTCGTCGTCGGTCACAGTGATGCCCGCGCGGTCGAGTCCGGCGCGGATCGTGTCCCGGTCCAGCTCGCCCGCGGCGGCCAGGTCGCGCATGTCGGTCGGCAGGTGACCCTCACTCGCGCGATTGACGATGACCGCGCCGATGCGCAGATCGTTGGCGGTGAGCTCGGCGATGGCGTCCGCCGTCTCCTGCACCGGCAGTGCCTCGAGCAGCGTGACCAGGTGGATCATCGTCTGATCCGAATGCAGCAGTCTCGACACGCCCTCGGCCTGGGCGGCGATCGGCCCGCCCTTGGCGATCTCGGCCATCGCCTTGGTGACATCGAGGAAGCTGCTGATCCGGCCGGTCGGTGGGGCGTCGACCACGATCTCGTCGTAGGCCGGTCTGCCCGCCTTGTCCACGCGGACCGCGCACTCCTTGATCTTGCCGGTGAGGATCACATCCCGCAGACCGGGCGCGATGGTGGTGACGAACTCGATGGCGCCCATCCGGCGCATGGCCCGGCCCGCGAAACCCAGGTTGTAGAACATGTCGAGGTATTCCAGAAAGGCGTGCTCGATGTCCAGCGACAGGGCAACCACCTCGCCGCCGCCGTCGGCGGTCGCGATCTTGGTCTCGGTGGGTGGCAGCGGCGGCAGGTCGAACAGCTGGGCGATGGACTGCCTGTTCTCCACCTCGACGAGCAGCACCTTGCGCCCCCCGGCTGCCAGCGCCAGTGCCAGCGCCGCGGCGACCGTGGACTTGCCGGTCCCGCCCTTGCCGGAGATGTAGTGCAGACGGGCCTGTTCGGCCCGCTTCGGCCACCCCTTGTCCGGCTCCGGCTCGGCCGAAACGGGATCAGCAGTTGGTACTCCCACGCTCGCGAGCCTATAACTCCCCGGCAGCGGGTGGCGTGAGGACGGCTGCGACGGCCCGGATTCGCCCGCGACCGCACCGCCGGACCGAGGGTCAATACACTCGGCCCATGACGACATGGGAATACGCCACCGTGCCTTTGCTGACGCACGCCACCAAGCAGATCCTCGACCAGTGGGGCGCCGACGGGTGGGAGCTGGTGACGGTGCTGCCCGGCCCGACCGGTGAGCAGCACGTCGCGTACCTGAAGCGCCCCAAGGCCTAGACGACGGACCTGGAGAACAGAGTGAGGAGACGGGAGAGGTGACGGCGATGACGGGACCGGCGACGCGCTGGCAGGAGAACCTGGATCGGCTCGGCGTGCGGCTGCCCGCGGTGGCGGCGCCGGTCGCGGCCTACATTCCGGCGGTGCGCACCGGCTCGCTGGTCTACACCTCCGGGCAGTTGCCGTTCGTGGAGGGCGAGCTGTCCGCGATCGGCAAGGTGGGCGCCGAGGTCTCTGCCGAGGCCGCGAAGGAGGCGGCCCGGTTGTGCGCGCTGAACGCGCTGGCCGCGGTGCACGATCTGATCTCGCTGGACGAGGTGGTGCGAATCGTGAAGGTGGTCGGCTTCGTGGCTTCCGCGCCGGGTTTCACCGATCAGCCGATCGTGATCAACGGCGCCTCGGAATTGCTGGGCGAGGTCTTCGGCGACGCGGGCGTGCACGCGCGCTCGGCGGTCGGTGTGGCCGAGTTGCCGAAGAACGCGCCGGTCGAGATGGAGCTGATCGTCGAGGTCCGCGGCTGAGTTCCGGCCCTCCGCGAGGTGCACCGAGGGGTTGCTCGTGGCGGGGCACGATCCCGGCTCTGCCGCCGCGGCGATCGCGGGACTAGCGTGGATCGTGCCCGACGGCGTGTGAACAGAGGTGAGAGCGATGGCGGCGACGCATCCCGCGTACGGACAGGTGCGCCAGGTGACTCCGTCGGCGGCGGTGCTGCTGGCGGACAATCCCGGCCGGATGACCTTGGACGGGACCAACACCTGGCTGCTGCGCGCGCCGGGCGCGTCGGGGTACGTGGTGGTCGACCCGGGCCCGAAGGACAAGAAGCACAGCGAGGCCATCGCCGCCGCGACCGATGGCGATATCGTGCTGACGTTGGTCACCCATCACCATCACGACCACACCGCCGGCCTCGATCGGCTGGTGAAGCTGACCGGGACGCCGGTGGCCGCCGCGCACTCCGACTATCTCGATCGCTGGGAGGCCCCGCTGTCCGACGGCGAGGTGCTCGAGGCGGCGGGCCTGAAGATCCGCGCGTTGGCCACCCCCGGGCACACCGCCGATTCGATGAGCTTCGTGCTCGACGACGCGGTGCTGACCGGCGACACCATCCTGGGCGCGGGTACCACGGTGCTGGAGTCGCGGTCCGGCGCGCTGGCCGATTACCTCGGCTCGCTGGACCGGCTGCTCGCGGCCGGGGCGGGCAGGGCCCTGCTGCCCGCCCACGGCACCGAGCACGCCGACCTGGAGCCGGTCGCCCGGTATTACGTCGCGCATCGGCACGAGCGGCTGGATCAGGTGCGCGCCGCGCTGCGTGAGCTCGGTGAGAACGCGGGCGCGATGTCGGTGGTCCGCAAGGTGTACGCCGATGTGGACAAGCGGCTGTGGCCCGCGGCTCGTAGTTCGGTCCAGGCGCAGCTGGACTACCTGCGTTCCCACGAGTAGGTCCTGTCCTCGTCCGCGCCCCTCCGGCGCGGACATGCGAAGGCCCGGCCGGACCCCCAGAGCACAGAGCACGGGGTCCGGCCGGGCCTTCTCGCCTGTACGGCCGAGAACTGTCGCCGGGTCAGCGGGCGCGGCGGGCGAGGCGCTCGGAGTCGGAGATGAGCACGCTCTTGCCTTCGAGCCGCAGCCAGCCGCGGTGCGCGAAGTCGGCCAGCGCCTTGTTCACGGTCTCGCGGGAAGCGCCGACGAGCTGGGCGATCTCTTCCTGGGTCAGGTCGTGGGTGACTCGGAGGGCGCCCGCCTCCTGGGTGCCGAAGCGCTGCGCGAGCTGCAGCAGCGCCTTGGCCACACGACCGGGAACGTCGGTGAAGATCAGGTCGGCGAGGTTGTTGTTGGTGCGCCGCAGACGGCGGGCCAGCACTCGTAGCAACTGCTCGGCGATCTCGGGCCGTTGATCGATCCACGCCTTGAGCGCGTCGCGGTCCATGGTGACCGCGCGGACCTCGGTGACCGTTGTCGCGGTCGAGGTACGCGGACCGGGATCGAAGATCGACAGCTCGCCGAACATGTCCGACGGCCCCATGATGGTGAGCAGGTTCTCCCGGCCGTCCGGGGAACGGCGGCCGATCTTCACCTTGCCCGCGGTGATGATGTACAGCCGGTCACCGGGTTCGCCCTCGTTGAAGATGACGTGACCGCGCGGAAAGTCCACGGGCTGCAGTTGTTTGGCGAGTGCCGCCACCGCGGTGGGCTCTACGCCTTGGAAGATGCCTGCTCTGGCGAGGGCCTCGTCCACGAATGTGCTCCTTTGGGAAATGGCTCTAGTCCTGGACCGAAGCGAATCGGCCGAAAGCGCAGTCTACGCGGACGTGCGCCGAGGTAGTGACAGACACCACGTTACAAGTGAGTCCCGTGAACGGGCGAGGCGGAACCGAAACCGGCGGATGCCGGCTCGGCCCGGGCAGTGTCAGCTCGCGCGAGCGACGTCGAGGTCGCCGCGCGTCGAGCCGCGCTTGCGCATCTTGGCGACGGCGGCGGGCACGCCGAGCTCGGTCAGCTCGTCGACCTCGGCGTTGCTCGCCTTGTCCAGGTATTGCTGAACCTCCGGGTCCGGTTCGAGAAGTTTGCGGAGCCGATTCTCGAGCCGCTCCATACCGAGGGCGAAGATCATCAACGCCATCGGGAAGAGCACCACAGCGAGTCCTTGCATAGCGTGGAGTTAACACGGTGTAGGTCTCGGATGGAACACGTGGGCCGATGGGAAGGGATCCGGGTCACCCCGATTCCGTATGGTGAACCCGTGCGTGTCTCCCCGTCGTCCATCGTCGCCACAGGGTCTCCGGCCGCCGGTTCGCCGGGTGTCACCCCCTCGATTCCGGATGCCGAATCGCCCGCTCCCGCCGCGCCGCGCAAGCGCGGATCCCGCTCGCGACAAGGGGAAACGCGGCTGGGACTGGTGCGTAGAGCACGTCGGATGAATCGTGTTCTCGCCGAGGCTTTCCCCGGCGCGCACTGCGAACTCGACTTCACCACACCGCTCGAATTGGCGGTCGCGACAATCCTTTCCGCGCAATGCACCGACGAGCGCGTGAATCTGACCACACCGGCCTTGTTCGCCCGGTATCGCACCGCTCGCGACTACGCCGAGGCGAACCGAGCCGAACTCGAGGAATTCATCCGGCCGACCGGTTTCTTCCGGAACAAGACCTCGTCGCTGATCGGGCTCGGGCAGGCGCTGACGGAGAAATACGAGGGTGAACTGCCTCACACCCTCGAAGAATTGGTGAAATTGCCCGGAATCGGGCGGAAAACGGCCAATGTCATCCTCGGTAACGCCTTCGGGGTCCCGGGGATCACGGTGGACACCCATTTCGGCCGGTTGGTTCGCCGCTGGGGCTGGACCAGCGAGGAGGATCCGGTCAAGGTCGAGCACATCGTCGGCGAACTCGTCGAGCGCAAGGAGTGGACGATGCTCTCGCACCGGGTGATCTTCCACGGTCGGCGCGTGTGCCATGCCCGCAAACCCGCGTGTGGCGCGTGTGTGCTCGCCGCGGACTGCCCGTCCTTCGGCCTCGGTCCGACCGACCCGGTGGCGGCCGCCGCACTCGTCAAGGGGCCTGAGCGTGATCACCTGCTGCGGATGGCGGGGCTGTGAGCCGATTGCCGGTGTCCGCGCGGCTGGCGCTGGCGGCGCTGATCACGGTCGTCGCGCTGGCGGTCGCGCTGTGGCCGCGCGAGGCCGAGCGCGACTCTGTCGAACGAGACCCGTCCGGCGGTGCGGTCCCCACACAGCTTCGCGAAGAGGCGGCGCTGCCCCCTTGCCCGCGGCCTGCCGACGACGTCCCGGGCCGGGGACCGCTGGCCGGTCTCACAACGGTCTGCCTGGCCGACGGCGCGCCGGTCGATGTGGCCGCCGCGCTGGCGGGCAAACCCGCACTGGTCAACCTGTGGGCGTACTGGTGTGGTCCGTGCGCGCAGGAATTGCCGCATCTGCAAGACTTCGCGGACCGGGCGGGCGCGGCGATCACCGTGCTCACCGTGCACAGCGATCCCGACGAGGCGAAGGCGTTGTCCCGACTGGCCGGTCTGGACGTGCACCTGCCCGGCGTGCTGGATCCGGACGCGCGGATCCGCAGCGCGGTCGGGGCGCCCGCGGTGCTGCCGATCTCGGTGCTGCTACGGGCCGACGGCTCGGTCGCCGAGGTAGTGGTGCGCACGTTCACCGGTGTGGACGACATCGCGAACACCGTGGATCGGGCCCTCGGGGTACGGATGTGAGCGCGATACGGGCGGCTTCGTGAGAAAGTCGATGGCGTGGGAATTTCACACGGGAAGCTGACGTAGAAAGCTTCGGATAGGCATCTCGCAGCATCTGTTGCGGGCGGACAGATGGTTTGTGGAGGTGATGGTGCGCACGTTCAGCGGAGCCGGTGATCCGGCGGCCAGATGCTTGCGCGTGGGTTGCTCCGCTCCGAAGGGAGCGGACGCATGACCATCGAACTTCCGCACGACACGCCGGTCTGGCTGCGTCGCGTCACCGAGCCCGCCTCGATGGAACGCGGCAGTGGAACGTCCAAGGCGCGCGTGCTGCGCCGCCTCATGACATTGACCTCGCCCGCCCGCGAGGCGGCCGTACTGGTGCTCTTCGAGGGCTCGCCCGAACCCGGCCCCGGCGCGCCGGGCGGCCTGCCCGCCGACGCGCACGTCCTGCTCACCCAGCGCGCGTCGACCATGCGTCAGCACCGCGGACAGGTGGCTTTCCCCGGCGGCGCCACCGATCCGGAGGACGAGGGGCCGATCGACACCGCGCTGCGCGAGGCGGCCGAGGAGACCGGCCTGGAGCCCGCGGGCGTGCAACCGCTGACCCTGTTGCCGAAACTGTTCGTACCGCCGTCACGCTTCGACGTGACCCCGGTGGTGGCCTACTGGCGTGAGCCGAGCGAGGTACGGGTGGTCGATCCCGCCGAGACGGAACGAGTGGTGCGGGTGCCGATGGCCGGCCTGCTCGATCCGGCCAATCGTTTCCAGGTCCGCAGTCCGCTCGGGTATTCGAGTCCGGCCTTCCAGATCGACGGAATGCTCGTCTGGGGCCTGACCGGCGGCATCCTCGCCGGGCTGATCACCGGCGCGGGCTGGGAGCTCGACTGGGACCGCTCCGACGTGCGGGATCTGGAGAGCTCGCTGGCCGCGGTGGGCATGACCTCATGAGTTCCTCGGTCTGGCTCGATGTCGTCGTGCTCGTCCTGGCGCTGGCTGCCGCGACCTCCGGGTGGCGGCAGGGGGCGGTCGCCTCGGCGCTGGCCTTCCTCGGTGTGGTGCTCGGCGCGGTCGCGGGCATCCTGATCGCGCCGCACATCCTGGTGCACGTCGACGAGGGCCGTACCCGGGTGCTGACCGGCGTACTGCTGATCGTGGTGCTGGTGATCGTGGGCGAGGTGGCGGGCATGGTGCTCGGCCGCGCGGCCCGCAGCGGCATGCACCATCCGTTCACCCGCAGCGTCGACAGCGCCGTCGGCGCGGTGTTGCAGGCGGTCGCGGTGCTGGTCACCGCCTGGCTGCTGGCTCTGCCGCTGGCCACCTCCTCACAGCCGGCGATCGCCTCGGCCATCAACGGTTCGCGGGTGCTCGCCGATGTCAACGACGTCGCGCCGAACTGGTTGCGCAAAGTGCCCAACGAGTTCTCCCGGCTGCTGAACACCTCCGGCCTGCCGGATGTGATCGGCCCGTTCGGCCGGGCACCGATCGCCGCGGTCGAACCGCCGGATCCGAGTGTGCTGGCCAGCCCGGTCGCGGCCTCGCTCCAGCAGAGCGTCCTGCGCATCCGCGGTGTCGCGCCCAGTTGTCAGCGTGCCCTGGAGGGCTCGGGTTTCGTCATCGCGACGGAGCGGGTGATGACCAACGCGCACGTGGTCGCCGGAACGACCAGCGTGACCGTCGATACCGCGCGCGGACCGCTGGATGCCCAGGTGGTGCTGTTCGATCCGTCGAAGGACGTCGCGGTGCTCGCGGTGCCCGGCCTGCCCTCGCCGGTGGTGCCGCAGGCCCCGCGGGACGCGGAATCCGGCGACAGTGCGATCGTGCTCGGATATCCGGGCGGCGGCCCTTACACGGCCAGCGCCGCGCGCATTCGCGAGACGCTCGATCTGACCGGTCCCACGATCTACCGCAACGGGACCGTGGAGCGCGAGGTATACACCGTGCGCGGCCTGGTGCGGGCGGGCAACTCGGGTGGTCCGCTGGTGGACACCCAGGGCCAGGTGCTCGGCGTGGTGTTCGGCGCGGCTGTCACCGACGACGACACCGGCTACGTGCTGACCCTCGACGAGGTGCGCACCGAACTCGACGCCGCCGCGGGTGCGGCGAACGAGGTCGATACCGGAGCCTGTGTCCTGAGCTGAACCGCCTGCGACCACCCGCCGGCCGGTCGCCCGGCGGGCCGGTCGGTTCTGGTGCGGGTCCGGCCTGGGGCGCGGGCTGTCTCAGGCCAGGAACTTGGCCAGTTCGGTGGTCACCGCGTCCGGATTCTCCTGGTGGGCGTAGTGCCCGGCGTCGGGCACGGTGACCAGCCGCCGTCGCGGAGACCATCGGCGCGCCCGATGGAAGGTGGAGCGCAGCAGGTACCCGTCGTGCTCGCCGCGCAGCGACAGCACCGGCACTGCGATCGGCACGCGCATCGTCGCCATGAACCGGCGACCGTCCGGACGCCATTGGCTGCGGAAAGCCCAGCGCTGGTACTCCAGCGCGCAGTGCGCGGCGCCGGGAATGCGGATCGCCGAACGCATCCGGGTGGCGGTGTCGGCGCACTCCTCGCTCGCGCGCCAGCGCGCGCCCGCTCGCCGGCGCAGCATCCGCTCCACCTCGGCGCCGCCCTGGGTGGTCAGCCGGTATTCGGGGTAGCGGGGCGGCTGGCAGCGCAGGAACGCGGGCAGCCAGGCGCGACGCTGGCGCCGGTCCCGCAGCACCGCGCTCTTCAGCCCGGCCGGATGCGGGGAGGCGACCACCGCGATCGAGCGCACCAGCCGGGGATGCAGCACGGCGGTCGCCCAGCACACCAGCCCGCCCTCGGCATGGCCGACCAGCACCGCGTCGGTGTGCCCGAGTGCGCGGATCAGACCGGCGACGTCGCCGGCCAGCGTCCAGCCGTCGTAGCCGCGCGGCGGTTTATCCGTGTCGCCGTAGCCACGCAGATCCACCGCGACCGTGCGGTAGCCCAGATCGGCCAGCGCGGTCAGCTGGTGGCGCCATGACCACCAGAAGTCGGCGAAGCCGTGCAGCAACAACACCAGCGGCGCGTCCGGGGGCGCTGCCGCGAAGCCCGGTGTCGCTTCGACGATGTGGAAGCGAATGCCGTTGGCGTGGACGTCCCGGTGCGTCCACGGACCTTCGTAGCGGACCGTGGACGGATCGGGCGGGTTCGTGGACACGCTCAGTTCGTGGGCTCGGCCAGCGCGACGTGCTCGGCGTGCGCCGACTGGCCGAAGCCCGCAGGCAGCACCGTGCGCGCCTGCTTGAGCGAATCGATCGTCTTCTCCGGCGCGCGCAGCTTCTTCACCCGCAGATAACCGAGCAGTGCGAACGCGACGGTCGTCAGGATCATCAGCGCGAACACGATGAGGAACGCCGCCCAGCGCGCGAGCCACACATCGAGCAGTTCGGCGAGGAAGAAGAAAAAGAAGAACGAGCTGAACAGCAGCACCGTCAGCGCGAGCAGGAAGAAGACACTGCCCTGCAGACCCTTTTTGATCTCGCCGGTGACCTCCGCCTTGGCGAGCTCGACTTCGGCGCGAACCAGCGTCGACATCTGCTCGGCGGCGTCGCGGACCAGGGTGCCGAAGCTCGCGGAACCGGGCGGATTGGCATCCGTCAACGGAATCGAGCTCACTGTGCTCCCGCCGCGTGCGTCGTTCCCGTTACCGCCCTGGGTGAAACTCACTTGGTCGACCCTTCTCCCTGTCCCGGCACATTGCTATCGGAGGCTACCGCCTTTCGGCGGATCACTGTTGTCGCACTCGTCCGGTCGCGGCTCGCGCGTGTCCGGTGCGGCGCGATGGGACACGCCCACGCCGCTACAGTAGCGGCGGCCCCCTGCGGTGCTGCGGTCAAGGAGGTCATCGGGATTGCGGCCTCGGCCGATTCGCGCGCCGCGCCGTCGTCGACCTCGCTCGACGCGAAGGTCGGCGTCGACGGATCACCGTGCTGTCCGGCCGACCGACAGCGCCTGGCTCGTCCGGCGGCAGCCCGACCACGATTTCCTGCCGTCGGTGATCGGACGGCCGCTCGCGAACCGGACTCATCTGCGTCCGGGGCGATTCCGGCGACGACCGGGTCGCCGGTCGTCATCGGAGATCCGGGAGCCGCGGATTCCGCGGTTCAGGCGTTCCCGGCGCGGATCTGTTCGAAGACGGTCGGGTCGACCAGGGTGCTGGTGTCGCCGAGCGGCCGCCCTTCGGCGACATCGCGCAGCAGGCGGCGCATGATCTTGCCGCTGCGGGTCTTGGGCAGCTCCGAGACGATGAAGATGTCCCGAGGCTTGGCGATCGGCGAGATCTCCTTGGACACGGTGTTCTTCAGTTCCGCGACCAATGCGTCTTTGTCGGTGTGGCTGTTGCCGGTACGCAGAATGGTGAAGGCGACGATGCCCTGGCCGGTGGTGGCGTCGGTGGCGCCGACGACGGCGGCTTCGGCGACGGCGGGGTGGGAGACGAGGGCGGATTCGACTTCGGCGGTGGAGATGCGGTGGCCGGAGACGTTCATGACGTCGTCGACGCGGCCGAGGATCCACAGGGCGTTGTCGGTGTCGATCCTGGCGCCGTCGCCGGCGAAGTACCAGCCCTGGGTGCGGTAGCGGTCCCAGTAGGTTTCGCGGTAGCGGTCCATGTCGCCCCAGATGCCGCGCAGCATGGATGGCCAGGGTTGGTCGAGGACGAGGTAGCCGTTGGCTTCGGTGGTGTCGGGTGTGAGGGGGTTGGCGTCTTCGTCGACGACGCGGGCGCTGATGCCGGGGAGGGGGGTCATGGCGGCGCCGGGTTTGGTGGTGGTGACCCCGGGGAGGGGGGAGATCATGATGGCGCCGGTTTCGGTTTGCCACCAGGTGTCGACGA